>DATBNI010000015.1:0-18493 GCA_036554425.1 Psychromonas sp. | reverse complement strand
GCCCTAAGTGCTATGGTGTTATTAACACATATATTGTAACTCGCTTTATGATCTGAAATGCAGCCAGTTAGTCAAGTATCCTCGCGCTCGAATATTGTTGAATATGGTCATTATTAGTGTCTTCTGACCTGAGCGTTCTGTTTGCCAAACTCAAACTGACAAAACTATGCTTGATAGCGCCTAATTGAGGGAACAGTTATCAAGTTAAAGGAAAGCAAAATGCTATTCCTTTAACTCAAGCGTGGGGCTTACGCAGACGGCGGGGTGAGATTTTCACCCTGTGACTGAATAATGTCCTGATACCAGTAAAAGCTTTTTTTACGTTTACGCATTAAGCTGCCTTTGCCCTGATCATCACGATCAACATAAATAAAACCATAGCGTTTCGACATCTGCGCCGTTGAGGCACTGACTAAATCAATCGGTCCCCAGCAGGTATAGCCCATTACTTCTACGCCATCCTGCAGGGCTTCACCGACCTGATAGAGGTGGTCATTAAGGTATGAAATACGGTAATCATCCTCAATATCACCCTTTTCATTGAGCTTATCAACCGCGCCTAAGCCATTTTCAACAATAAATAACGGTTTCTGGTAACGGTCATAGAGGAAATTAAGCACAATCCGCAGACCTTTAGGATCAATTTGCCATCCCCAGTCGGTGGTCTTTAAATAAGGATTGCTGCCCATTTTTAATACTTTTTCATCGAGTATTTCGATCTCTTTATGGGTGCTCACACAACCTGTCATGTAATAGCTGAAAGAAACAAAATCAATAGTCTCTTTTAAGGCTTGTTTATCCTCTTCTGTGATTTTAAGTACCACACCCAGCTCTTTAAATTTACGCGCCATATAGCTTGGATAATAACCGCGGCATTGCACATCACCAAAAAATAACCAATCGCGATTTGCCTGCATAGCAGCAAAGATATCATCGGGGTGGCAGGTGTAGGGATACTGGATAGCGCCTAACATCATGTTGCCGATTTTGGCATCTGGGATTAGCTCATGGCATGCCTTCACTGCCTTGGCACTGGCCACAAGTTGATGGTGGATCCCTTGATAAAGGCTTTGTGGGTCACTGCCGCGCGGAATACCCGCCCCGGTGAAAGGTTCATGCAGAGAGATGTTGATCTCATTAAAGGTTAGCCAGTGTTTTACTCTGTTGCCGTATCTGGCAAATACAACGCGGGCATAACGTTCAAAGAAGCCGATCAATTCTCTGCTTTTCCAGCCCTGGTATTGCTCTGCCAAATGTAACGGCATCTCGTAGTGAGATAATGTTACCAGAGGCGTAATGCCATGCTTATCCAGTTCTGCAAATATTTTGTCGTAATAAGCCAGGCCAAGCTCATTGGGTGCCAGTTCATCCCCCTTGGGGAAAATTCGGCTCCAGGCGATAGATAAACGAAAACAAGTAAAACCCAGCTCAGCAAACAGGGCGATATCCTCCGGATACCTATGATAAAAATCAATTGCGGTATCTTTAATATTAAAATCACCCTTCTGACGGGGTGTCAGTTCACCGAAGGTGCCAAAGGGTTGTACATCGGATGTGGATAGCCCTTTGCCATCGCTTGTATGTGCCCCCTCAATTTGGTTGGCAGCCGTTGCTCCACCCCATAAAAAATCATTCGGGAAACGAAATGACATAAAAAACTCCTTTACAAATTGTTGTTGGAATATAGTTAAGATTAGGTAATCTAATTTAAAAGGAAAAAATGTCGTTCACAACTTAATTAAAATAGCTTATAAATAACTACAGCTAATGCATAGGTAAATAAAATGGATCGAAAGCAACTTGTCATTACCCATCTATACACATTTAGCGTGGCGGCTAGATGTTTAAGTTTTACTAAAGCAGGAGAAGAGCTTTATTTGACCCAAGGTGCAATAAGCCAGCGCATCAAACAACTTGAGCAGCAACTTGGATTTAAACTCTTTGTCCGTTTAACCCGAAAGTTAGCGTTAACAGAAGAAGGGCGGCAGATGTGCGAAACGGTTAATAGCGCCTTTTCCAGGATCTTTGCTGATATTGATGATATTAAATTTAATGAGCTCAGTGGCGAACTTTACATTGGCATTGCCCCTACTTTTGCCCAATCCTGCTTAATGCCTAAATTAGCTGACTTTCAATCCCTTTATCCAAATTTAAACTTAAAAATAAGAGTGAAAGCCAGTCCGCTTGATTTTAAACACGAGCCTGTCGACTTGGCTATCTATTACAGCCGTGAGCAATATCCCGATATGCACAGCGAAATAATACTGGAGGAGCGACTCACCCCGGTATGCACACCAAAGTATGCTGAGTTGCACAATGTTGATGGCAATATTGACAGTTTAAGCCAGGTTAATTTGATCCACTGTACCGAATCGCTTGATTCTGCCGATTTTGATTATGAATGGCGGTGTTGGGGAAATCAGCTGCAGCAAAAAATGCCCTCTAATGCGCATTATTCTGTATTCAATCATGCCGAAATGGCAATCTCCGCGACCAGAAATCATATGGGCATCGCGATGGGGCGGCTTGCCTTAATTCAATCCTATCTTGACAGTGGGGAGCTGATAGCTCCCTTTCAAAGTATCCCTGCGGGAATGAACTATAGGCTAATTTGCCCCAAAGGAATGGAGATGCGGCCTAAATTCAAAGCCTTTACCCAGTGGTTACACAGCCAATATGCATAAAAGGGAATATCAGTTTGGCGCGATATTTGGATTTGGAGGAGAGGGCGGACTTCTAAACATAATATAAGGATTTGCAACCTACAGATTTACAGGATTTTTTAGCCGCTAGTAAAACTCAGCTGCCGTTTTCGATATTGCCCGGGGCATACTAAGGGATTTTTGAAAGCGCTTAGAAAAATTAAAGATATCTTTATATCTCACCTGAACTGCTATTTTAACTATCAGGTCACCCAGGTATAACATTCCTTTTTTGGCTCAAGCGTGGTTTGTATTTAGTGGTGGTGATGTTGTTAAATAGAGCTGCAAATTTATCCAGAGGTATTTGACCATACATATTTATCTGAATGCCCTTAAAAAAGCATGTGCTTTCTATCATTGATAGTTAAAACATATGCTTTAGTGAGCAAAATAACTCATTTTCGGGTAGCCCAATTTATTGAAAAATCGGACAGATCAATATTTACCAATCATGGCTCTTTTTTTCCCTTAATCGGGGAGCGCCAACATTGGCGCCGCGAATATTGCCGTGCGACATGTTGGCAACTAAATTGTTATATTCCTGATGGGTTAGTTTAAGCAAGTTTTGATGATCTCCTGACTCGATATAAACAGTTTCAGAAGCTAATAAACTGTCATCGATTAACATCTTCACCTTGTAGGGAATGCCCATTGCGGGAATCGCGCCCGGTGCACAGTCAGGAAACAGTTCCAGTAGTTTATGCTCACTGACCAACTCGTAATGCTTACCCGTTAGAGCATCAACACCGGTCAATGATAGGCGACTATTTGCAGGCACAGACGCCATCAAGTAATCACCCTCTTCATTTTGCAGTACAACAGCTTTAGCAACCTTTTCAGCAGGCAGGTGGGCCGAACAAGATGAGTTAAACAGCGTTAAGGCTCTCCGGTGTTTAACCGTGTCGTAGTGGATTTTTTCATTGGTAAAATACTCTTTAAGTGTGATTGCAATGCCCATAAATACCTCCTCAAAAAACACTAAAGACACACATTAAAGTATAGTCTATCCGCCTGAAGTTGAGGTGGAGCAGAGTGATTATTTTGCAACCAAGCCATAGGGTAAAGATGAAAAAATTTCCGGTTGTCTGCTGATGGTCGGCGCTTGGTGGGGACCTCGCCAGTCCAGCAACATAATCGCCAGAACATTACGGTGCTCACTGGATGATAAGGTGACATCTCCTGTAATAGAAGGGACCAAACCCTGGGAGTGGTCGATAGCTTGCTCAATAGCCTTTTGGGTCTGCAGTACAACAGGATCATTTTCTAACCCGGCCAGTAAAAAATTGATCCCCACTTCAGCAATCACATCTTCTTTAGTTCGCGCAAGAATAGTGTCTATGTTGTTACGATAATAGTCATATATCCACTGAAAATCCTGCTCTTTAATCGGCAGCTGATAATAGTTGGAAGCGGCAAAAATAATATGGGTTAGCCCATAAATTTTATTGATGAACTGCTGCTCAGAAAGCTTATCGTCATCACTGTCCGGGTAAGTTTTTTTAAATGCGCTAATAAACTTGTCAACAACATCCTGCTCACCTAACTGGCGCAACCAATAGACTTGATTTGCCAACTGTGCAGCCCAGGCTTGAATCATTTTTTGATCGGTGGCATATTTTGTGAAATCATAGCGACGGATCACTGCGCGAAGCTTGCCATCTTCTTTATGTTTTAAACCGTACTCGTTGGCGCGGGCCATCGCGCCCAGTAAACTAACGCCAAGATAAAGGTATTCCGGCATGAGTTTAGTCGCTTGATAACGTAATTGGGTGCGTATATTGTCTTGATCCCGATAAGATTCAATTCGCTTCTGAGCATAAGCTTGAATTTGTTCTGGATGGTGCACTTCACTGGCAAAATAATTAAGTCTGCTGGCAATGCGTGCCATATCCGACCATACCGCCATGGCATATTTCTTATCCAGCGTTTGCCGATACATTCTCAGTCCGTAGTGACCTGTAGTATAGGGGGGTAATGTGAATAATTGTCCTTCAAATTTGTCGCGGATCAGTTGCGCATCTTGCAGAAAGTGAGTTTTTACACGCTCCTGGTCAGTTATTAATACTTGATCCGCATAAACCAGGCTGGGCTGAAAAGAAAGTAACAGCGAAATGAAGAGTAGCTTGCCCATTGTTAATAATTTCATGGCATTCCTTATAAATTATTCAGATTTCTTTGCAAACGAATAGACGGGGGCGGGGAGTGGGAAAGATGAAACCCTTTTATTTCGCTCATTAACCCCAATAGAATAGCTGCAAAGATTTTTTGCCGCAACTATCTTTCGGCCTATTTTTTATTTTTTGCACAGTGTTTTTTTAGATCATGTTGTTATTTACCATCAGCAATGAGTGGATCAGGCGCAGCCTTTTTTCAGCCCAATAAGCCGACCTCTGACCCAGTTTAAGAAACTTGTCATTCAAAACAGAATAATCCATTGAATATCAAAGAAAGGTATTTTATTGTGATGTATTGACGATGTTTTTCTGCTGCTAATCTTCAGCAAAAATTTAATAACGGGTGTAGGTATTGTTGGTGCGAATATTTAGCTTTCTATTGTGTCTTCTTTTTTCAACAGCATTACTGGCAGACTGCCCTCAATTTCCATGGCATAAAACAGTCACTTTAAAATATATTAATGACGGTGATACTGTGACCCTGGATACTGGTCAATTAGTTCGCTTTATCGGTATTAATACGCCCGAGATTAATCATATCAATAAGCGTCAGTCTCAGCCTTTTGCACTGGCGGCAAAGGCGCTATTAGAAGAAAAGGTCAAGATAGGAGACAAGTTACATTTGCTCTTTGACCAAACCAGGTTCGATAAGTATGGCCGATTATTGGCCTATGTTTTTACCCAAACAGGGACGAATTTAGGTTTGTTACAGTTAAGATCGGGCTTTGCCAGGCATTGGGTTATAGGAAAAAACGATCTGTTTTGGCAATGCTTTCAGAAAGCTGAGCGGCAGGCGCGTCTAACGAAGAAAGGTGTATGGGCAGATTTCAGCCCTTTAAAAGCACAAGCTTTATCGCGTAAAGATAAAGGTTATCAATATATTACCGGGAAAGTGACAGAATTACAGAAAAATAAAAAAGGCTTACAATTGACTTTAGATGGAAAATTGAAAGTCAATATTAACCGAAAAGCCTTAACCTATTTTAAAACACCGGGCACACAATTTGGACTGCATAATAGTATTTTATTAACAGGTAATTTAAAATGGTCAGGAGGGCAGTTACAATTAAACATTTATCATCCAGCGCAAATATTGCCTTAAATGGATATCTGCTTTAATTATTAATACGCTCAATTTTAAGGGTAATTGAAATGGGCTGAATGATTATTTTTTGGCACAAGGCGCTTAACTCAAACCCGGATTTATTGTTTTACATAAAAAGTAATCAGTACCTCTATTATAAAGATCATTGCATATATCTTGCTCACAATAATCAACTTTGCAGAAAACAGGAAGACCTAAACTTTAACTTTTTATACTGTTAAAGGGCTGTTTTATTAATTTCTATCACACATATTACTGTTTATTAACTTATATTTTTCATATCAAGTTACAATCAACAGTGGATCCATAAGTTAATAAGTTGTAAATTATGGCAATTTATTTTTTTCTATCACTATCTTTAAGGGTATCGTATGCCAGTGAAACCTTCTTCTTCTCATTTTGAAGCGAATACAATTGCAGATCCATTATTTCTTCATGCTGAGCATATCGCGAAAGATTTCTCATTATTTCCAGATAACTCGCTTCCTTCAAATACTGAAGGTTTAGATGGATTGATTGATCGCACTCGCATTAAATCGAATCTTTCCGTCATTAATGAGCTTGATGTGGACGCCTATATTGCGCGCACAGTACAACCGGCTGAAGACAATAAACGTCCTGGCGCTAAAAAAATAGTGTCTGGTTTTAACGGTAAAATTGTCATAGAGAAGCTCAATGGTGCTTTTTATAGTGCTGAAATGGAGCTGGATTTTGGCGGTTACATGCGTCGTATCGGTATTATTGCGCAAGAGCGCAGCTCTAATAACGGTGCGTGGATGCCGGAGCATCACTTGGCCGCAAGTAAGGCAATTCGTAAGTTTGCTGATTTGTCATTACCCATAGTGTACTTAATTGATACTCCCGGTGCCGATGCGGGTGAAGAAGCCAATAGGCAAAATCAAGCGCACAGTATTTCGCAAATGATCACTGAAAGTGCAAATGTTGATGTACCAACAGTCGGGATTGTTGTTGGTGTTGGTTATTCTGGTGGTGCCATACCGCTGGCGACTGCGAACATCTTATTGTCTGTGCGTGACGGTATTTTTAATACTATCCAGCCAAAGGGCTTACAAAGCATCGCCCGTAAGTATAATCTGTCGTGGCAGGAATGTGCCCAATCCGTAGGTGTTTCTCCTGAAGAGCTGTACGAGAACGGCTGTATTGACGGAATAGTTGACTACTCTCCGGTGGATCAGGATGAACGTCAACATAATCTGCAAAAAGCCATTGTCTCGAGTATTTTATCTATTGAGGCAAAGTCGGTTGATTTCGTTCGTAAGTATCCAGATATATTAGAACATTATAACCGCAGCTTGATGCGTTATTTAGATCCATCTCATAAGTTAGTTGCCGTTGAAAATGCTTCTGATAGCGTTCACTTAATTGCTAAAAATCCAACTGTTCATAACAATGCTTTCGGTACTACCTACAGATACATGCGTTATTTAACCCTTCGTTCGCGGATCAAAGCAATCCAAATGAACGAGTATGGGCGTCTGTCCAGATTGACCGCGCCAGAGGGGGATTTAAACACCCGTATTGAAGCGGATCGTAAACAAGTTTTTGTTAATTGGCTGGAGAACCCTGACAAAATAATTTACGACGATACGCTCAATAAAAATTGGAAAAAATTCATCGCTAAACGTGAGGATATAAGCGTTGAACGTAATATGTTCACCAAATTCATTCTTGGAGAGCCACAGCAAAATTATGATAATGCCCGAAGCGAATTATTAATTAATTTGACCTGGTCTTTATATAACCGTTGGAAAGTCAGCGCGGAAAATAATTTTCGTGCACTCATTGCTTATCTCGAAGATGAGAAGCACTTTCCATTGACTGATTCTTGGCCGGAACTCAGCGAGCTTACCGCAATAGATGTGGTTGCACATAAAGAAACGCGTGAATGTTTTATTGTTCATTGCCGCCATATGCTGGTGTTTAATGCGCTTTATGATAATACCATGGGTAACCTGGCTTCAATTGCTAAAGAAGCGATGGCAACCAAAGAGTTATCGCGTGATTCGGTTTCATCATTGGTGCGCAGCTCGTTAAAAGGAGCCCTAAACAAAGTAAGTGATGATGATTATGACCAATTAAAATCTACCTTTAATGCGTGGTTAAAGTATTTTACGGATCAAAGCGGACGCGGTGACATCCTAGCGAAAGTGGAAGAGTGGAAGAGTGTTGGTTATCCGCAGATGAACTCCAGTTTGTTTGTTATTTTGACCTATATATTCGAAAAATTATTACCTGAGTATTACAAAAGTCGCGATGGTGCAGCTGAATATAGCGGCGCGATTAATCCCGTACGCATAGGACGCCGTAAAGATTTCTGGAATCGTTTAACAATGGGTTATCAGGATCTGCTGATTCAAGCCGTACTGCGCGAAGAAAAAAACAAAAAGAACAATTCCCATGACATTATTTTGGATAAATTCTTTACCAATTTTAAGGAATCTAAAGCCGATTTAATGACAGCTAACTTATTAGAGTTCCCTGGTTTCCGTTTGTCGATTGAAGAGGCTCTTGATAAAAATATCAAACCTTGCGGTTTAATAACAGGCATTGGCGAGTTTAAATTAGAAACAGGTACAAGCCAAAAAGTAGGTGTTGCTGTTTCAAACTTAGGCTTTCAAGCGGGTGCCTTTGATATGGCAAGTGCGGAAAAATTCTGTGCTTTGTTAGTGGAATGTGCCCAACACCATTTTCCGGTCGTGGCATTTATCAGCTCGGGCGGTATGCAAACCAAAGAAGGTGCATCGGCATTATTTTCCATGGCGGTTGTCAATGACCGAATGACACGTTTTATTCGTGATAACGATCTGCCTGTTGTCATGTTTGGTTACGGTGATTGTACCGGTGGTGCGCAGGCAAGTTTTGTAACCCACCCCTTAGCACAAACCTATTACCTGTCCGGTACTAATATGCCCTTTGCAGGCCAGATGGTTGTACCTGCATACTTGCCGTCAACCGCGACCTTATCTAATTATTTATCCCGTGTGCCGGGTGCCATGGATGCGTTAGTTATCAATCCATTTTCAGAAGATCTGGATAAAAAATTAAGTGAGATTGATGAGAACATGCCCTTGCCGGAGATCTCTGTTGAAGAAACTATCCAACGGGCACTTAATGGTTTTGTACCTGTTTGTGATCTCAGTGAAGATGATTTCTCACAGGCAAATCCGCGCGATTTAATGACTCCGGTTAAGAAAGTCCTGATCCATGCGCGTGGTTGTACTGCGGTTAAATTAATTCGTATCGCTCAGAAAAATAATATCAAAGTTGTATTGGTGGCTTCCGATCCGGATATGACCTCAGTCCCTGCAGATATGTTAGGCAAAGGTGACAAACTGGTTTGTTTAGGGGGAAATACTTCCGATGAAAGTTACCTGAATGCCAGCTCTGTGTTAAAGGTTGCAGAATATGAAGAAGTTGATGCGCTGCACCCGGGCATCGGCTTCTTATCTGAAAGCCCGCATTTTGCCGATTCATGTGTTGGCCATAATATCAACTTTGTTGGTCCGAGCATGAACAGCATGTTGACTATGGGTAATAAATCTAATGCCATTAAAACCGCTCAAGACAACGGCGTTCCTGTCGTGCCCGGCAGTCATGGTATTTTAACTGGAGCTGAGCAGGCATTTGATATTGCGAATGCTATGGGTTACCCGGTGTTACTCAAAGCGGTGAACGGTGGTGGTGGTAAGGGTATCCTGGTGATTGAAAAAGCGGAAGATATGTTTGCCGGGTTTAATCAGGTTTCAGCAGAAGCGCGCGGCGCATTCGGAAACGGTGATTTATACCTTGAGAAATACATTACTTCATTACGTCATATTGAAGTTCAATTATTACGCGATAAACATTGTAATACTAAGGTATTGGGTATTCGCGATTGTTCAGTACAGCGTAATAACCAAAAAGTTGTTGAAGAGTCAGAATCAACCATGTTACCGGCTCATTTAGAAGCCGAAGTCTTAAAGCATACGGCAGCCCTTGCTGACGCAGTTGATTACATGGGGGCAGGTACGGTTGAGTTTATTTACGATTTAGATGAAGACACCATCTACTTCATGGAAATGAATACCCGTTTACAAGTGGAGCATCCCGTTACAGAGGCGACATCAGGTATTGATATAGTGACTGCCCAGTATGATATTGCATCGGGTAAGAGCATCGCAGATCTTCATCCACAGAAGAAAGGATATGCCATTGAAGTCCGTGTGACAGCGGAGAAAGCGGCATTGGATAATAATGGTGTCATGCAGTTGCTGCCGCATCCTGGTAAAGTGGTTGAATATTCTGTGCCCGAGCAGGATGATATTGAAGTAATGTCAATGATTGCTGAGGGTAAAGAAGTCTCGCCATATTATGACAGCTTAGTTGCGCAGTTTATCTGTCACGGTGATGATCGTAATGATACTGTTCAAAAATTACTGAAATTCCTGGATAAAGTGGTTATCAGAGGGATTGCTACCAATATCCCTTTACTGAAACGTATTCTAAAAGATGAAACATTCCTGAGCGGCGTCTACGATACGACTTATTTACCAAAATTCATGGCTAAACTTGACCAGCAGGTGATGATTGAGGAGATGGAAGCTTCTGCTTCAACGAGTGAATCTGATGTCTCTATCAAAGTCGACGGCAGTAATGAATTAAAGGTTATGGCACAAAGTGCCGGTATTTTTTACCGCGCATCCTCACCTGCGGAGCCTGATTTTGTATCGGAGGGGGATATTGTTAATGTTGAGCAAACACTTGGTTTAATGGAAGCGATGAAGATGTTCTCACCTATCTCATTATCAAGCTTTAACCGCCAGGATGCCGTGCTGTATGATGCACAGACTAAGTTCCGTGTTGAACGTATTATCAACGCTAACGGTCAGCAAGTCTCTAGCGGCGATCTGCTTTATATCGTCACACCGCTGTAATCTTCACTAGTAACAATAAAAGCCAGTCAATTGACTGGCTTTTTTATGTTTTTTGAAAACCTTGATAGCCATTTCGATCATTAGAGTGAGGTTGCTATCAATAATAGCATTTGTTATAAAATCCAACATGATTGTCAGCAGGGTGAAATGGAATGGATATTCCTTTAATTTGTAACGATTCAGCATTAAGTCAGAACGCAAAAATATTACGTGAAAAATGGGGTTTTCTGAGCACCAAAAATGATCATTTTCAACTGCATCTTTTACCCGAATATTTGGCGCTTGAGCAAAAAGACGATCCTAAGCAGGGATTGGTATTTGTGGATTTTGTCTCGGGTAGCGTTGCGCATCGGCGTAAATTTGGTGGCGGCAAAGGGCAGGCTATTGCCAAGGCGATAGGGTTAAAACCCGGCGTGCAGGTTGATGTGATTGATGCGACGGCAGGCCTGGGTCGGGATGCTTTTGTGTTAGCGTCACTGGGTTGTAATGTCACCATGATCGAACGCTCGGCAGTTGCAGCTGCATTGCTTGAAGATGGTTTAGAAAGAGCTTATTTAAATCTGGAAATAGGCGCCTGGATGAAACAGCGTATGCGACTTCATTTTGGCTCGGCAAGTCAATATTTACAACACCATCAGACAGATGTTGTTTATCTGGATCCTATGTTTCCGCATAAAAAGAAATCTGCATTAGTGAAAAAAGAGATGCGTGTTTTCCAAGGGGTGGTGGGGGAAGATCTGGACGCTGATGGTTTGCTTGAAGTAGCTCTCAATGCTGCACGTTATCGGGTGGTTGTTAAACGCCCTGATTATGCGCCTTTTTTAAATGATAAAAAGCCAAGCATGAGTATTAAAACCAAGAAAAACCGCTTTGATGTTTATGTTAAACAGGCGATGCCGCAAAATAAAAGCTAATCAGAAGATGCTAGCTGTTTTTTATATTACAGAGTTAAAAAAACCGGGTATCACTGCCCGGTTTTGATGTTAAGCATTAAGCCCTTAAAAACTAGCTCATAAGCTTAAAAAATTGGATTATGCCGGTTTGCCTATTGGCAAAATATCACTACCATGCTGCTCATTAATCACTTCAGCCATGGCTAAATAGATTGCACTTAAACCACAGATAATACCTTCAAAACCAGCGATTGTGCCAAGCAGTTTAGAACCGGTTAAATCTTTGGCTGCTAATAAGAAAAACAGAACCGTTAAACTGGCAAAGATAAACTGTAAAACCTTATTACCGCGTAAGGTGCCGATATACATGAAGCCAGTAAAGATACCCCACATTATAAGGTACCAGGCCATAAATCCGCTGGGTGTCGCATCTGCTAAACCTAATTTAGGTAAAATAAGCAGTACAACTAAACTTATCCAGAAAAAACCGTAGGAAGTAAATGCGGTTAATCCAAAAGTATTGCCTTTTTTGAATTCCAATATTCCGGCGATAATCTGTGCAATACCACCGTAACAAAGACCCATTGCGAGAATCATTGCACTGATCGGGAAAAAACCGGCATTGTGAATATTAAGTAAAACAGTTGTCATGCCGAATCCCATCAGACCTAAAGGACCGGGATTTGCGTAATTAATAGCTTGTGTCATGTTATGCACCTTGTTCTTGCATGTGATTAATAGATTCGCGAAGATAGCATGAGAAAAAAAATTGTAATAAGGTTAATTATAAAAATAAACCATAATGCACTGTTATGTTGACAGTTTGTTAATGACATGTTGACAATATGATAAAAGCGTAAGGAATAGTGTAGGTTATTGAGCTTGTATTGAGTTGATTTTAAACTGCATTAAGGACTCAGATTTCATTAATTTTATTAATTTCCCCGATAATAACTGTTAGGATATGAAAAATATTTTACCCATAGAAAATGAATCTAATTATATGATATTACCTACATTGTCGATTAAAAATCTCCATAAGTCATTTGCAGATAATGAGGTACTAAAAGGGATCGATTTAGAAGCCTATAAAGGTGATGTTATTTCCATTTTGGGCGCTTCAGGATCGGGTAAAAGTACTTTATTACGCTGTGTTAATCTTCTGGAAACACCAAGTTCCGGCGAGATTCGGGTGAATGGTGAGTTGATTGAAATGAAACAGGATAAAAAACGGGGTGCCGTTCCCGTTTCAATTAAACAAGTTGAACGCATCCGTTCCCGTTTAGCAATGGTTTTTCAAGGTTTTAATTTATGGTCGCATATGACTGTTTTAGAAAATGTCATTGAAGCCCCTGTTCATGTTTTAGGTGTGCCTAAAAAAGAAGCCATTGCAAAAGCTGAGGCTATTTTACAGCGTGTCGGTTTGTACGATCGTAAATCTTTTTATCCCGGACAGCTATCCGGCGGTCAGCAGCAACGTGTGGCTATTGCACGCGCGCTTGCTGTTGAGCCCGAAGTGATGCTCTTTGATGAGCCAACATCAGCATTAGATCCTGAACTGGTAGGGGAAGTCTTAAGTGTGATGCGCGGTCTGGCGGAAGAGGGACGTACCATGCTGGTGGTTACCCACGAAATGGCTTTTGCCCGTGATGTTTCTAATAAAGTCATTTTTTTACATGAAGGTTTAGTTGAAGAGCAGGGCAAGCCCGAAGATATTTTTGCCCACCCTTCATCGGAACGTTTTAAAAAATTTATTTCATCCGTTTATTAACTCTAAAAATATTAAACTTTACTTTAATTAAGGATATAACATGAAAAAAATAAGTATGTTGATCGCGCTCTTTGCCTTGTCCGTTAATGTTGCGCAGGCGAAACAATGGAAACAAATTCGAATCGGTGTTGAAGGTGCTTATCCGCCCTTTAGTCAAACAGAAGCTGATGGCAGCGTGACCGGATTTGATATTGATATAGCCAATGCCTTGTGTGCTGAAATGCAAGCAAAATGCACCTTAGTAAAACAAGATTGGGATGGTATTATTCCGGCCTTACTGGCGCGTAAATATGATGCGATAATCGCCACCATGGATATTACCGAAGAGCGTAAAAAACGCGTTGCCTTTAGCAATAAATATCAGCATATCCCGGCCCGATTTGTCGCTTTAAAAGGGGCTGAGTATCAAGCTACTCCTGAGTTTATGGCAGGAAAAAAAGTGGGTGTACAGCGTGCAACTTCTATGGATCTTTATATTTCCGATAACTATCCACAGGCGCAAATCAAACGTTATGGCTCTGCCGATGAGGCATATCTGGATCTTAAAGCGGGTCGTTTAGATTATGTTATGGCTGATTCAGCGGCAATTTCCGGTGGGTTGTTAGCCAAAGAAGGCGGTGATAAATTTGCACTTATTGGTCCGAAACTAAACGATCCTAAATGGTTTGGTGAAGGAGCGGGTATTGCCGTGCGTAAACAAGATAAAGATCTTGTTGAACAATTTAATGCCGCTATTAAAGCAATTCGTGCCGATGGCACTTACCAAAAAATCCAGGATAAATACTTTACCTTTGATGTTTATGGTGAAGAATAAACGCGGATAAAATGCCCCTGTCCCCCTGATGTTGAATCTATAGATTCACACAATGCGGGCTGAAAGGATGGGAAACCATCCTTTTTTATTAAAAAGAAATAATTATGTTTGAATTACAAAATTACCTGGGAATATTACTTGAAGGCGCATGGTTAACCATTCAAGTTGCGTTGCTGTCACTGCTGCTCGCTGTTTTTCTTGGACTGCTGGGAGCGTTGGCTAAATTGTCGCATTCGGTTTTTTTTAAAGGCATAGCGACGCTGTACACTACTATCATTCGTGGAATTCCGGATCTGATTTTAATGTTGCTGATTTTCTTTGGTGGGCAGGTATTGGTCAATAATTTTAGTTACAGTTTAAATGAATGGATCAACCGGATGGCGAGCGGCTTTGATCCAACCCATGAGTGGACTGCCTATCTGCCCGATTATATCAATATTAGCCCTTATATAGCCGGAATTATTACCATAGGTTTTATCTTTGGAGCCTATATGGCTGAAACATTCCGCGGTGCTTTTCTGGCGGTTGAAAAAGGGCAGTTAGAAGCTGCCACGGCTTACGGTATGAATAAATATAAACTGTTTGTGCGGGTGATGTTTCCCCAGATGATGCGCCACGCGTTGCCGGGGATAGGAAATAATTGGTTAGTTTTATTAAAAACAACGGCGCTAGTTTCAGTTATCGGTTTACAGGACATGGTTAAAATTGCCGGGGATGCGGGTGGTTCGACTCAACAACCTTTCACCTTTTATATTGCTATTGCGCTGATTTTTCTTTTTTTTACTTCTGTATCCAGTCTCCTTTTTCGTTGGGCTGAACGTAAATATACAATTAAAACGAGGTAGAGATGGATTTTTCAATATTTATTAATGAATACCAGTTTTACCTCGCGGGCTTGTGGACCACAATTTGGTTAGTGGCGCTTTCATTGTTATTGGGGTTATTTGTTGCGGTTCCGGTAGGGATACTGCGCAGCAGTGAAAACTGGCTGATTAAAGGCCCGGCCTGGTCTTTTATGTACTTTTTTCGCGGCACACCACTGTTAGTGCAACTCTTTCTTATTTATTACGGTGCGGCGCAGTTTGACCTGATCCGTGAAACCTGGTTGTGGCACTATTTTCAGGAAGCGTGGTTTTGTGCGCTATTGGCCTTCACACTGAATACCGGGGCTTATACCGCGGAGATAATAAGGGGAGTTATCTCGACTATGCCAAAAGCTGAGTTAGAAGCCGCTAAAGCTTACGGCATGAGCGAAAGTCAAATTTTACGCCGCATAACTCTTCCAAACTCATTACGTCGTGCCCTGCCTGCTTACAGTAATGAAATAATCTTTATGATTCATGGCAGTGCGATTGCCGGTATAGTCACTATTGTTGATATCACGGGTGCTGCGCGGGTGGTCAATGCGCGTTATTATGCGCCCTTTGAAGCTTATTTCGGCGCGGCTATGTTATATATGTGCCTGACATTCTCGGTCATTTTTGCTTTTAAAAAATGGGAAAGTCATTACTCAAATCGTTAAATTTTATTGACTCTCCAGTAAAAGACAGCGCTAAAAACGCAGGTTATCTTGTTTTTAGCGCTGTAATCTGCTCTTCAGTTAAAGCTTATACATTTATCCGCTCGGACAATTTTTGCTTAAGGGCCTTTCACCTCTATAATTTATAAGCTGTTGCTATTCTTGGCATAAATAAAAGTAGTAATATAATCAGAGCCGTTTAAGATGCAGATTTCTGCCTCTTAGGCGAGGGATAGACACGGAGTTGTGCAATGAAAGATGCTGGATTGATCTACGGATATTACTTAAATGAAAACCATGACATCAAGCCTATTGATAAGCTGAATACGCTTGATCAAAATAAAAGTTATTGGCTTCATTTTGATTATACTTTTGCGCAAACGCAATCGTGGATCGAAAATCACAGTCAGTTAAACCCCGTTGTTATAGCTGCTCTATTAAATGAAGAAACAAGACCACGTGCCACTTTTATTGATAATGGTTTTCTTATTTCATTACGCGGGGTAAATTTATCGCCCGATAGCGATCCGGAAGATATGGTCTCGATCCGTATCTGGATAGATCAGAATAGGATTATTAGCACCAGGCGGCGTACTTTACTTTCTGCGCAAAAAATAGCCCTCGACATTGAGTCAGGAAATGGGCCGACATCTGCCTGTGAGTTATTGACTCAGCTAAGTTCAGAATTAATATCACGAATGAGTAATACCATTAATGATATTGAAGAAAAATTAGCTAATATCGAAGAAAAAATCCTCGATAAAAATGTCTATATATTAAGAAATGACATAGTCGATTTAAGAAGGCAGATTATTGCATTACGTCGCTATCTAGCGCCTCAACGAGAAGCCATGATGCAGCTGCAAAATGAAAAACACGCTTTCTTCAGCGATGAACAACGTTTTGAACTGCGTGAAGCGCTGGATAATTTAATGCGCTATATTGAAGATCTTGATTCGGTCCGTGACCGGGCCATAGTAGTACAGGAAGAAATTGCCAATAAACTCAATGAGCAGTTAAACAGCAGAATGTACGTTTTATCTATTATTACCGCCATTTTTCTTCCCTTAGGTTTTTTGACCGGATTACTCGGTATCAATGTTGGCGGGATACCCGGTGCTGATAATCCCAACGCATTTGCATTATTTATTGGATTTTTGTGGTTAATCATTATTGTCCAGATTGTTATCTTAAAAAGAAATAAATGGTATTAACAATTACATTCATCAATATATTATGGAAAAATAATGCAATTAGATGATCTGCTAAAGATATTAAACTACCCGACAATCTCCGTGGTTGGCCAGAAAATCACCATCGGCCAATGGTTGCTGATGCCAATCGTTTTATATATCGGCTATTTACTGACAAAAGGGCTAGTAAATCTTATATCAAGAAGCTTGATGTCCAAAAAAGCAGATCCTAATCTGATTCACCTGATCAGAAGAATTATTTATGTTTTAGCCATCTCTATCTCACTGGTTACTATCTTAGATTTAATTAATGTCCCTATTACCGCTTTTGCTTTTCTCTCCGGCGCGATCGCCATCGGCTTCGGTTTTGGCGCACAAAATATCATCAATAATTTTATCAGCGGTTGGATTTTAATGTGGGAACGGCCAATACGTATCGGCGACTTTTTAGAAGTTGATAATGCCAAAGGGGTAGTAGAGGAAATTAATACCCGTTCAACCAGAATCAGACGTGTAGATGGTGTCCATTTACTTATTCCCAATAGTAAATTATTAGAAAACACCGTGGTTAACAGAACGCTTGTTGACTATGTTATGCGTACATTTGTGAGTGTGGGTGTTGCATACGATTCCCCTGTGAAAAGTGTTGCCGGATTAATTTTGCGCGCAGCTAAAGAACAATCGGGAATATTAACAAATCCGCCGCCCGTGGTTACTTTTGAAGATTTTGCTGACAGTTCCTTGGTATTTGAGGTTAACTTCTGGATAAATGCCCAAGTGGATGGCAATTTAAGAATAGCAAGAAGTGATGTGCGTTTTCGCATTGCAGAGTTGTTTGCAGAAAACAATATTGTTATTTCTTTTCCGCAACGGGATCTGCATATAGACGGTAGTTTAACACTGCTTAAAAATCCATTAAAAGTAGCTGATGAACTATAATAAAAAGCAAGCATAATCTCTATGTCATTTGGCTGAGATGGTGATAAATTACAAGCTTTTATAAAAACAGATAACATTACATTTTGTTTGTCAAATAACCTTATTTATTGTTAATTAAAAATTTTGTAAGTAGTCGTAAATACGGGATCTGGGTATTAATTTACTCAATCTGCTATATAAGCCCGTAAAGGATACCCACTTTTATCTAAGCAACTTTCTAAACAAAGTTTTTTATCAAACACAATAAAATAATGATTTTGTTATTGTGATATTTTCACCTAAACTCGCGGAAATTTAAAGAGTGCAGTCCGGCCCTCATCAATACAAAATTAACTGATTTAAAAGGAAAGATTATGAAAATCGTTATTTTATCAAGAAACAAAAATCTGTACTCGACACAAAGATTAAAAGAGGAAGGCGAGGCCCGGGGCCATCAGGTTGATGTTATA
>DATBNI010000618.1:0-2990 GCA_036554425.1 Psychromonas sp. | reverse complement strand
GTAAAATAACCTCTCCCCAATTACCCTGCTGCTTGTTATCGCCTTTTAAAGCATTAGTCAGATTAGTGGTTTCCTGCTGCATCAATTCATTGAGTTTGGCCAGGTTAGATATTTCATTCTGTAAATTGTATCTTTCTTTACTCTCATTGACGTAACAATCAGTGACTTGCTGTTTAAAACCATCCAACTGCGTTTTTAAAGGGTTAAGCAGTTGGCTGATGCTGTCCTGGTTTAGTTGTTTAAACTGTGCGGCTTTTTCGCTGAAAATACGTTGAGAAAGTAATTCAAATTGATTGCTCAGCTTCTGCTCATTCTCCTGCTGCTCCCTAAGGCGTTGCGTGGCGCTCTGCAAATGAACTTCGGTTTCTCTCAAACGAATAGTCAACTTGTTGCTTTGATGCTGCAGACTATCGATGAATGCTTGTTTTTCCAGGAGTTTTTGAGATTTTTCAGCATTTGTATTTTGATTGTGCAGAAGCTCTTGCGCGGTTAATTTTTGCTCAACAAACAGGTGATCCCGTTGTTTTTTTAAACGCAGTAAAACCCAGGAAAAAATAATAATAAGGCTGAAAATTAATGAAGCACTGCTGACCAGAAGAATAAAAGGGGATAATAACATTATGAATATTCAAATTTTTTAAGGGAATCATTAACTTTTCGGTTAAGACTTTTCCAAACTAACAGGTAGATCACATAAGCCACAACCACTATTCCTTTATGAATATTGCTGCCTTGGTCTAATTGCTGAAAAGTAAAGCTGTCGGTATAGAAGGTCATTAGGCTAAGGTAAAAATAGATAATGACTGGAAAAACGAAGACCGTCGATAGTTTCCAAGTTAGTAACAAAAAAGAAATAAAATTAGTTCGTAACATTACTTATCCAAAATAAAAAACTGGGCCTGTTGATCTTTTTGCAGCATCACTGTTATCAATGACAAAAGATTAATCAAGACACAAAGAAGGTCGTTTAGTCTTTCTTAATAAATAATGAGTAACAGCGCAGATGATTTTTCAGCTTTAATCCAGAAGCCTGGGGCTAATCTGCTATGTTACTCGCCGCTCATATAGCATAACACTACCTACCTCTGCTTTGCCGGGAAAAAACAGCCCAGATGACATCAAAATGCAGACAGAGCCTACTATACCTAAACTAGCTGCTGATTCGAACCTCTTTAAGTGGATTAAGTCTATTACAACTGTTGTGCTTCTATTTTATTTATAATCTGTCGATTAAAGGGCTTACGGGCAGCATAAGCTACTCATCAATATTTAACTTTTTTATTGCGCCTATCAATAGGGCTATTAGGTCTGCATCGGATAAAAAAAACTTGCTGCTGCTCTCATTCTATAATTAAAACACCGGGGAAATTCATAATTATAACTAGAATTGATAGTATTATATTGAATGCTTATTGTCGTGCATGTTTATGCTGTTTTTAATTAGATCAGTAATATTTCTTTTCAAATAACATGCAAAACTATTAAACATGCACTAAGATGCATAAAAAATGCAATAGTTTGCACGTTTAGCCATGATTTTTTGTTTTGCTAATACGTATCAATTTGTTTTTTATTTATAAATATTTTTTGGAGTATAAATATGTGTGGAATCGTTGGTGCAGTAGCACAGAGAGATGTATCAGAAATATTATTAGAAGGGTTACAACGCTTAGAATATCGTGGTTATGATTCAGCAGGTCTTGCCGTTATCAATGCTGATGGACAATTACATCGAACACGTCGTTTAGGAAAAGTAAAAGAATTAGCCAATGCGGTTGCGACTAACCCTGTCCATGGTGGAACCGGTATTGCTCATACGCGCTGGGCAACACATGGAGAGCCTTCAGAAGCCAATGCGCATCCTCATATGTCCGGCGATAATATTGTTATCGTCCATAACGGTATTATTGAAAACTACGAAAGCTTACGCGAAACCTTACGCGGGCACGGTTATGAATTTCTTTCACAAACCGATACAGAAGTCATTTGCCATCTTGTTGAATGGGAATTACGCAGTGTAGAAACACTCTTAGAAGCCGTGCAAAATACGGTTTCTCAGTTGGAGGGGGCTTACGGCACTGTGGTAATGGATCGCCGTGATCCTGGTCGTTTAGTGGTTGCCCGTTCGGGTAGCCCGTTGGTGATAGGTTTAGGGGTTGGGGAAAACTTCTTAGCCTCAGACCAGCTGGCCTTGTTAAATGTAACCCGTCGTTTTATCTTCTTAGAAGAAGGGGATGTTGCCGAAATTACCCGCCGTGATATTAATATTTTTGATCTCAATGGCGATGCGATTGAGCGTGAAGTTCACGAGTCAACCATTGAACAAGATGCTGCCGATAAAGGTAAATACAGACACTTTATGCAAAAAGAAATTTTCGAGCAACCCAGTGCATTAATGAGTGCAATGGAAGGTCGAATCAGTCATGACAGTGTATTAGTTGAGAGTATAGGTGTCGGTGCAAAAGAGATCCTGAAAAATGTACAACATGTCCAGATTATTGCCTGCGGCACATCTTATAATTCAGGCATGGCCGCACGTTACTGGTTTGAATCCCTTGCCGGCGTAAGCTGTGACGTCGAAATCGCCTCAGAATTCCGTTACCGCGATTTTGTGGTACGTCCGAATAGCCTGTTACTGACCCTTTCACAGTCGGGTGAAACGGCAGATACCCTCGCCGCGTTACGTTTAGCCAAACAGAAAGGTTACATGTCAGCTATGACTATCTGTAATGTTTCCGGCTCGTCTTTGGTACGTGAATCGGATCTTGCCTTTATGACCCGCGCAGGTACCGAGATTGGTGTGGCATCTACGAAAGCATTTACCACACAACTGGCTGCTATGCTTATTTTGGTGACCGCTATAGGTAAAGAACAGGGCACTATCAGTAAAGAAAAAGAAGCGGATATTGTGCATGCATTGCATTCACTCCCCGCACAAATTGAAAAAGCCTTAGCCTTTGATAAACCTATTGAAGCATTAGCAACTGATT
>DATBNI010000613.1:0-7418 GCA_036554425.1 Psychromonas sp. | reverse complement strand
GAAGGGATGCGCCAACGTTTAGGTTTGGCCCAGGCTTTTTTAGGCGATCCCAAATTATTGTTACTCGATGAACCCACTGTGGGTTTAGATCCCATTGCAACAAAAGAATTTTATAGCAGTGTTGATCAATTAAGGAGTAATGGCGCAAGTATCATACTTTGTTCGCATATTTTACCTGGTATCGAGCAGCATATTGACCGGGCGATGATCTTATCGGGCGGAAAATCCGTTGCCATAGGAACACTGTCTAAACTCCGGAATATCGCGAAATTACCGGTTTCGATTAAAACCCGGGGTATTAATGATGCGCTGCAGAATCATGAAAATTTAGCAGGTTTTATGGTTAAGCCTAACCTGCTGCATGTGCCGGAATCGGAAAAAATCAATGTTATTCGCGAGCTAATGACCTTTAAAAAGTTGACTGATCTGCAGATTGAAACACCTAGCTTAGCGCAAATATATCATTACTTTCTGGAACACGCTGAACAGGAGAAAGCCTTATGAATCCTATCTGGGCGGTGGCATTAAAAGAATTTCAAGACGGGCTGAGAAACCGTTGGTTTATTTCAATTACCTTTATTTTTGCTCTGTTAGCTATTGGCCTGAGTTATTACGGCTCGGTGGCATCGGGGCAAATTAACTCCCCTTCGTTATCCACTACTATTGCGAGTTTATCCAGCCTTTCGGTGTTTATTATTCCTCTGATCGCCTTATTACTTTGTTATGACAGCTTTGTCGGTGAACAGGAATCAGGCACTTTACTGTTACTGCTGACTTACCCTATCAGCCATACTCAGCTGCTACTGGGTAAGTTTATCGGTCAAGGCAGCATTATTACCCTGGCAACTATTATTGGTTTTGGCAGCGCCGCTATTTTGTTAGGTTTTAATACCGACTTTGCTGCGGTATTACCCGCCTTTGCGCTGTTTATTTTAACCGCCAGTTTGCTCGGTCTCAGTTTTGTTGGTTTAGCTTATATCGTCAGTTTGTCGGTGACAGAAAAATCTAAAGCGGCAGGCATAGCGTTGATCCTTTGGCTGTTTTTTGTGTTGATTTTTGATCTGGGATTATTAGCCATTTTAATCGGCGTTGAGGATGGCGTAACACAACAGGGATTAGTGCAGTTAATGCTCTTTAACCCGGCTGATCTGTTTCGCTTGATTAACCTTGCCGCGCTGGATAGCGGGGATGTTAACGGGGTATTGGCCGTCGCCATTAACAGTGGCTATTCTGTCTCAAGTTTGTTACTGATGCTGCTGGGCTGGGTTGTTTCACCCCTGCTATTCGCGCTGTTTATTTTCAGTAAAAAAAGCATTTAACATGTTTATGTCGATGACTCAGGTAGGTGTGAAAATTTTTTCGGAACTGAGTTTTCAGGCTCGGCGGTTTATTTAAGCAAAGAACAATAATTTTTTCTTATTGAGTTAAGTAAATAAGCATCTAATTTAAATAAAATAAGGCTAACAATGAAATATTTTTTTGATTACAAAGCGCTGCTGATTTTCAGCCTGATGGCCGTTCTATCAGGCTGCTCAGAAGAACAACCCCAAAAAAAGATGCTCAAACAAGCTGTGGCCATTGAAAATGCAGATGAGTGCCACCTGTGCGGCATGATTATTTCTCAATTCCCCGGACCTAAAGGTGAGCTTTACCAAAAAACATCAGAAGATATTGCTAAGTTTTGCTCAACACGGGATATGTTCGGTTATTTATTACAGCCGGAAAACCAACGTCAAGTGCAGCAGGTATTTGTACACGATATGAGTAAAACCCCCTGGCAAAAAGCAGACGATCAATATTTTATTGATGCTCGATCCGCCTGGTTTGTAGTCGATTCTTCAAAAAAGGCTGCTATGGGCAAGACCCTGGCAAGTTTTAGCCTGTTTGACGATGCCTTGGCTTTTAGCAGGGAGTATGGTGGTAAAGTTTATCCCTTTGATGAAATCACCATCGACCTGCTTTAGCCCATTAATTCTGTGTTAATAGCAGGTTAAAAACACTCTGCAATCCCTAAATAGCGTTCTCTGATGTGCTCTATAAGCATACGGATTTTCCGTGGTGGCTGACGGGTAAAGGGATAAACGGCGTAAATACCCAGCTTTTTACCTACCCGTTCAGGGAAGATGTCCAATAGATCGCCTTTCAACAAATCCTGATATACCAAACATTTCGGCACGTAGGCCAAGCCATAGCCGCCTAATGCTGCTTTTCTTAGAGCAGTGGCATTATCCGTTGAGAAATTACCTGCAACTTTGACAATATAGTTGCCGTTAATTCCTTTGAATTCCCATTCAGATGCACCCGTTGTTTGATAGGCATATTGCAGGCAATTGTGATTAACCAGATCTTCCGGGGTCATAGGTTTGCCAAAGCGCTTGATATAAGCAGGCGCTGCGCAGATAACCCATTGAGAGTCAATAATATGCCGGGCGATTAAGCTCGAGTCTGCTAAATATCCAGTCCGTATAACCAAGTCATAGCCGTCTCCAACGAGATCGACAAAGGCATTTTCCAGGGACATATCAACAGTAAATCCGGGATGAATGCTGCAAAATTCAGCAACCGCAGCGGCTAATACTAAATCGCCAGAAATGCTCGGCACCGACATTTTAACATGACCGGTAACACTGTCACCGTATCCGTAGACAGCGTTAACCGCTTCTAATGCTGCCTGCTTCACATTTTTAGCCCCCTGATAGAGCATTTTCCCTGCTTCGCTGACGGTCAGTTTTCGGGTGGTTCGATACAAAAGCTGCACCCCAAGATCCGCTTCCAATCGTGCAATACGTTTGCTAACCACTGAATTTGTAAGGGAATTTAGCTCTGCGACTTTACTAAAAGAGCCCTCTTCTACTACCTGAGCAAAGAGGATAATATCATCTGTTTTCGCCATGATTATTCAACTTTTGGAAATAATGTTATTCATTATCAACATATATCGACAAAAAAGATAGGCGTATCGTAACATAAAATTAACAAACGGATCACAAGCTGCGCATAGACTAAAACAACAGCTACCCTGCTTATACTATACTCAGACCATTGCAACACAACAGCTATATAATAGAAGGATACACCATAATGAATGAAACCTTACTTGCGTTAATCGCATTTTCACCGATACTGATATCGGGGATATTGCTGGTCGGTCTAAACTGGCCTGCCAAACGCGCCATGCCGATCGCCTTTATATTGACTGCTCTGATAGCACTCTTTGTCTGGGACATGTCCGCTACCCGCGTCATAGCATCATCCCTGCAGGGGTTAATGATTACCGTTGCGGTTCTCTGGATTGTCTTCGGCGCCATTTTTCTGCTTAATACCCTGAAACATACCGGCGCGATCACCGTTATTCGCAACGGATTCACGGATATTTCCGCCGATCGCCGCGTACAGGCGATCATTATTGCCTGGTGTTTCGGAACTTTTATTGAAGGGGCTTCAGGTTTCGGTACACCGGCAGCGATTGCCGCCCCGCTGTTAGTCGCTATCGGTTTCCCCGCATTGGCGGCGGTCTTAATGGGTATGATGATTCAATCAACCCCAGTCTCATTCGGCGCTGTAGGCACGCCAATCATTGTGGGCGTCAATAAGGGACTTGATACACATAACATCACTGAAACACTTGTTGCTGGCGGCTCTAATTGGGATGTCTATCTGCAGGAAATCACCTCCAATGTTGCCATCATTCATGCCGTCGTTGGTACGCTGATTCCATTGCTAATGGCGATGATGTTAACCCGCTTTTTTGGCAAAAATAAAAGCTGGACAGAAGGCTTAGATATTCTGCCCTTCGCTGTTTTTGCAGGTTTTGCGTTCACTATACCTTACGCGCTTACCGGTGTTTTCCTCGGTCCGGAATTCCCGTCATTAATAGGCGGCTTAGTAAGCCTGGCGATTGTGGTCACCGCCGCGAAAAAAGGTTTTCTTGTACCGAAAACAACTTGGGATTTCGAAAGCGAAAATAAATGGCCGAGAGAATGGTTGGGTTCACTGAAAATAGATTTAAAAGAGGAAAACAAAAAACCAATGAGCATGGTGCTTGCCTGGGCACCTTATGTATTGTTAGCAGTCATACTGGTAGCAAGTCGTGTAAGCGCTGATTTCAAAGGTTTCTTAACGGACATCAGCTTATCCTTCAGCAACATTTTAGGCGAAACGGGTGTTAGCGCAGCCATTCAGCCTCTCTATCTGCCGGGTGGTATTCTGGTCTTCGTGGCACTGCTTGCGGTTATCTTGCAATCACGCAGTCTAAAGCCCCTTGCCAGTGCATTAGGTGAATCAAGTAGAACACTTGTCGGTGCCGGTTTTGTACTGATGTTTACTATTCCTATGGTACGTATCTTTATTAACTCGGGTGTGAATGCGGCAGATTTAGCCAGTATGCCGGTAACAACGGCTCACTTTGCGTCAGGTTTAGTGGGTGAATTCTTCCCGGCACTCAGTGGCGTGATTGGTGCACTGGGCGCATTTATTGCGGGCTCTAATACGGTTTCCAATATGATGTTTAGCCAGTTTCAGTTTGAAGTGGCGCAAACTTTATCGATTTCAAGTGCGGCTGTTGTTTCCCTTCAGGCGGTGGGCGCAGCGGCAGGTAATATGATAGCCATCCACAACGTCGTGGCAGCCTCTGCCACTGTGGGGCTGTTAGGACGCGAAGGGTTAATACTGCGTAAAACGGCTATCCCTACCTTCTATTATCTTGTTGCGACCGGCGTGATTGGTTTAGTGATCATCTATGGCTTCAATATCAGCGATGCCCTGATGAACGCCCAGCAGGGTTAATAATAGCGTAACCGCTATCCGGAGTTTGAGCATGGGCTGAGGTTTATACCTCGGCCCATGCTGAATTTTTTCAGAACATAGCAACGCCCTAAAGGCCGATAACTACAGACACAATGGCAGCAAAAGGAAAAATCAATGCGAATCTACCCTGCAAAACCGAGTAAAGTATACTTCTATGCGACTTGTCTTGTTGATCTCTTTGATCCACAAGCCGGTCTTGATGCCATCACCCTGCTAGAGCAACAGGGGATAGAAGTTATATTCATCGAAAAACAAACTTGCTGCGGTCAGCCGGCTTATAGTTCTGGTTACGATCAAGAAGCGAAACAAATAGCTCAAAGCCAGATGGACTTGTTCACCGAAAACTGGCCGGTGATTGTTTTATCCGGCTCTTGTGGCGGCATGATGCATCATCACTACCGGCGTTTATTCAAAGACGATCAAAAGCAAACCCAGGTTGGCACTTTTTGCGATCGCGTCTTTGAACTCACTGAATTTCTGGTCAACGTCTGCCGGGTAAAACTGAACGACCAGGGAGAGAGCACCTCGGTGGTTATGCACACCTCCTGTGCGGCACGTCGGGAAATGAACGTTCACGTGACGGCGACGCAACTGCTTAGCCAGCTCGATAATGTAGAGATTCGAGAGCAGGCTTACGAGAGTGAATGTTGCGGGTTCGGCGGTACTTTCGCGGTTCGTCATCCCAACGTCAGTCAGGCCATGGTTGAGGATAAGACTCGCCACTTGTCAGACACTAAAGCCAGTGATTTTGTCAGTGCCGATTGGGGCTGCCTGCTGAATATTAACGGCGCGCTCGAATACCAGGGCAATCCGATGCGTGGTCGTCATCTTGCTAGCTTTTTATTAGCACGTACGGGAGGAAAATAAGATGAGCCAAGCAAACAATATCGTACACATTGAAAGTCTGTTTCATGATCAGGCCAAAGCGGTCCGCAGCCATACTAGAGCGAGCTTTTTATTAGCACGGTCAGGAGGAAAATAAGATGAGCCAAGCAAACAACGGCGTACACATTCAAGAGCTGGCCCCGGAACATTTTCATGACCAGGCCAAAGCGGCACTCGCCGATCCACAGCTACGCCAGAATTTTCGCGGCGCAATGGACTACTTAAAAGACAAACGTAAAAGCGCTTTTTCAGATCCGGCAGAAGAACAACAGATTCGCGATTTATCAGAGGCGATTCGGCAACGCAGCCTGAGCAAACTGCCCGATTTACTCGAACAGCTTGAAAGTAACTGCATAAAGAACGGTATTCAAGTGCATTGGGCAGAAACGATCGAGCAGGCGAACAGTATTATTGCCGGTATTGCCGGGCAGCATAATGCAAAAAGCATTATTAAAGGCAAATCCATGGTGAGTGAAGAAATTGAACTCAACCATGAAATGGCCAAGCTCGGCATTGAATGTTTAGAAAGTGACATGGGCGAATATATTGTACAGCTCGATGGTGATAAACCATCGCATATCATTATGCCCGCCATTCATAAAAACAAGCAGGAAGTCAGCGATACATTCGAAAAATACCTCGATGATTTCACCCCGACTATCGATGTGGATGAACTGATCAAAACCGGTCGCACTCGTTTACGGAAAAAATTTCACGATGCGGATATTGGCTTATCAGGAGTTAACTTTGCCGTCGCAGAAACAGGCACCTTATGCCTGGTTGAAAACGAAGGCAACGGACGTATGTGTACGACAGTGCCCAATGTGCATATTGCCATTACCGGAGTCGAAAAGGTGGTGGAATTTTTAAGCGATGTGCCGCCGTTATACAGTGCCCTTACCCGCTCGGCAACGGGTCAGGCCATTACCACTTATTTCAATATGATCAGTTCACCGCGCCGCGCGGGTGAATTAGACGGTCCGCAGGAAGTCCACCTGGTGCTGCTGGACAACGGGCGTTCACAGGCATACGCTGACGAAGAGATGCGTAAAACACTGCAGTGCATTCGTTGTGGTGCGTGTATGAACCACTGCCCGGTTTACACTCGCATTGGCGGTCATGCCTACGGCACGACTTATCCGGGTCCCATTGGTCAAATCATTTCACCTCATATGATGGGACTCGATAAAACCCAAGATTTAGTGACAGCTTCCAGCTTATGCGGTGCCTGCGGTGAAGTCTGTCCGGTAAAAATCCCTATTCCTGAAATGCTGCAGCGCTTGCGCCAGGAAGCTAAAAACCCAGCCAAACCGAACATGCCGGCGATTAAAGGGCAAGCAGCCGCAGCCAGTAAAATAGAGTCATTGGCAATGAAAGGATTTGCCTTTGCAGCATCACACCCTGCTATTTATCACCTGGGCACATGGTCAGCCTCCAAGATGAAAGCCTTGATACCCAGCAAGATAGGGGCATGGACACAATGCCGAACAGTACCCAAACCAGCCGGTAAAACCTTACACCAATTAATCAAAACACGGAAACAGGGAGAAAAATCATGAGTAGCGCAAGAAATGCCATTCTATCTCGTCTTCGTGATGCAGAGCCCGAAGCTAACGCGATGGAAACTATCACCTATCAACCCTGGGTGAGCAAAGATGATCAACTTTTAAAACAGCGCTTTATTGATGGCTTATCCGCCAGCCATGCCGAAGTAATTTCAACGGCTT
>DATBNI010000611.1:0-2795 GCA_036554425.1 Psychromonas sp. | reverse complement strand
CCTCAAGCGAAAGCTTACAAACAAACCTATTTGGCTAGGAATACAGACCAAAAAAATTAAACCTCCTGCCCTGCCGCCCAGCCGCATGCCCATGCCCATTGGAAATTAAACCCGCCCAGCCAGCCGGTAACATCTAAGGCTTCGCCGATAAAATACAAACCGGTGACGCTTTTGCAGGCAAAGGTTTTTGATGAGACAAAATCGGTATCAATACCGCCCAGGGTGACTTCGGCGGTGCGATATCCCTCCGTACCGTTAATCTGCGGAGACCATTGCTGAAAGAGCTGCGCAATCTCCTGGAGCTGCTTTTCGTTATACTGTTTAAGCGGTAGGCTTTCAATTTCTGAAAATGCTAATAAGCACTCAACCACACGTTTGGGCAGCTGTTGCGCCAACACTGTTTTCAAGGCCTGATCTGGACGGTTTTTCTGAGCATGTAAGAGTTCAGTAAAAAGATCCAGATCAGGAAGAAGATCTAAGCTGATTTTCTCGCCCGGCTGCCAGTAATTTGAGATTTGCAGAATAACAGGGCCGCTTAAACCGCGATGGGTAAATAACAGGGCTTCGCTAAAGCTGATTTCTTTACTTTTTTTACCGCAGCTTACCTGGCAGGTTGCCCGTGCCGGCAGACTGATACCGGATAATTCAGCAAATTTTTCTTTTTGGCTCTGCTGCAGGGTAAAGGGGACTAACCCTGCCCGGGTCGCTTTAACCGGTATCTGATATTGATCGGCAATTTTATAAGCGAGCGGTGTTGCCCCCATTTTAGGCAGGGATAATCCCCCCGTTGCAACCACCAATGATTGGCATTGATAATCACCTGACTTGGTTTTTACGGAGAAATGCTTATCCGCTAATTTGCTATGGCTGAATATTTCACATTGGACTTGAACTTGTACCCCGGCATCTTTCGCCTCATCCAGTAACATGGCAACAATTTGTTTGGCGCTGTCATCACAGAACAGTTGTCCGTGATCGCGCTCATGCCAGCTTATTTTGTGTTTATCCACCAGCGCAATAAAATCCCACTGGGTATAGCGGCTTAATGCAGATTTTACAAAATGCGGATTATCACAAAGGAAATTACCCGGCTCAACGTATAAGTTGGTGAAATTACAACGTCCACCCCCGCTCATAATTATCTTTTGACCCGCACGTTTAGCATGATCAAGCAGTAAAACCTGACGCCCGCGTTTACCCGCTTCAATCGCACACATCAGCCCCGATGCACCTGCACCTATGATAATAACATCCCACATATTTCACCCCATAAATTAATGCGCTAAGGATACACTATTTAACGGGGAGTTCGACAGTCATTGCCTAACGAAAATGAACAGAAAAATGGTTTATTGTTAGCCTTTAAAAGCGCAGTTTAAAAGGTAAAAAGCGCGATGGGTATGGGCGACTCTCGCCTGTCTAATCTTTGAGTCAAAATAAAGCGCTGATATTATTGCCCGGATTCCGATCGCTAATACAGTGAAATACTTATAAACATATAACAGGCCTTTAATAAGACTCTATCACGCAGCCATTCCTTTCACCCTCGTAGTCATTGCCGCTTGATCTGTGGGAGCTGGCCAGTGCCTTTAATTGCTCTACACTGCCGGGCTTACCTAACAGAAAACCCTGCAGCTCGTCGCAACCATTAGCGCGAAGGAAGTGCTGTTGTTCCTTCGTTTCAATTCCTTCTGCTACGACGCCCATACGCAAAGTGTGCGCCATCTGGATGATCGCACAGACCAGGTTTTCACCATCCGTATCACCGGGGATATCCATGATAAAAGAGCGATCGATCTTGAGGATGTCAATCGGCAACCTTTTTAAATAGATCAATGAGGAATGGCCGGTGCCGAAATCATCAATAGAAAGTTTAACGCCCATTGCCTTGATCTGTTTAAGTATCGGCAGAACCTGATTAAGGTCTCCCATGACATGGGTTTCGGTGATTTCAAGCTCCAAAAGATGAGCAGGCAGACCCGTGTAATTCAGCGCGGTATTAAGATCCAGTATAAAGTCACAGGAGGATAACTGACGGGGGGACAGGTTCACCGAAATCGAGATCTGATAACCCTCAGCATTCCATTTTGCCGCCTGTTTACAGGCTTCACATAAAACGAAACGACCGATCTCGATAATCAGGTTAGAACTTTCCGCAATCGGAATGAATTCATCCGGAGGTATTAAGCCGAACTCCGGATGGCGCCAGCGGAGCAGTGCTTCAGCACCGAGCACTGTCTGGCCGTCAATATCAAAGCGCGGCTGATACTGGATAAACAGTTCGTCATTATTCAGCGCCCTGTGCAAGTCTTTTCCATATTGGTATACGCGCTGGTCGCGGGCATTAAGCTCGGCGTCGAAAAACTGGATAAGATCACGGCCCTTTTTCTTTGCCTGATACATAGCATGATCGGCATTACCAATCAGAATATCGCTATCTTCACAGCCTTTGACTCCCAGCGCTATACCTATACTGGCTGAACAAAAGCATTGTATTGAATCCATAAAATAGGGTTTACTCAGTGCCGATAGAATACGCTGAGCAATTACTTTAACCTGAGCACGTTTGCCGACCTCACGCAGAATAACGGTAAATTCGTCACCGCCGAGACGCGCTACCGTATCTTTTACCTGTACGCAGGTTCGCAGACGATCCGCAACCTGAGACAGTAATTGATCCCCCGCAGAATGACCGTAGGTATCATTGATGTTTTTAAAGTGATCCAGGTCGATAAACAAAACAGCAGTGTTAAGCTGCGCACCGCTGTTTAGCACTTCATCCATTCTTTGTTTAA
>DATBNI010000576.1:0-1547 GCA_036554425.1 Psychromonas sp. | reverse complement strand
AGGCCGGCAGGTTGTTTGTTTTTTCGGGCTCTGTAAAAGGTAACCGGATTTTCTGTGCCTAATAGGGCCAAATTTTTAGGGGTTAATAGTTGCAATGTATCGGTCAGCGGCTCATTGTCATACAAGTCGATTGGCAAAACCTGATTAAAGGTGTTGAGCAGAGTCTGTTTCTCGGCCAATGCAATCACTGGCGAAGTGAAATAACGAACCGTGAGTAACAGTACAATACTGATCAATACAAATAGGCTTAATTTATAGGCTGAGCTAAGCATGCTTTTAATTAAGGCATTCATGGGTACTTGCTGCGAAGAGGTCGGCTTATCCATCGATCATTATCCTAGCGTTTATGACCAAAGACACGCGGTTGCGTATATTGGTCAATTAAAGGCACGGCAATATTCATCAAAATAATCGCAAATGCGATGCCATCCGGAAAAGCCCCCCAGCTACGAATCACATAAACCAAAACGCCAATCCCACATGCATAAATAAACCGGCCTTTGGGGGTTGTACTGGCGGTGACAGGGTCAGTAATAATAAAAAAGGCCGCTAGCATGGTGCCGCCTGAAAACAGGACGAAGTCAACTGGCGGATAGATATTGGGATCTATTGTGTGAAAGAGAAAGCCCATTAGAGCCAAGCTACCTAAAAAGCCGACGGGAAACTGCCAGCGAATCGTGCGACTATATAACATCCAAAGTCCACCGAGCAAAAATGCGATATTAACCCACTCCCAGCTACTCAATCCAAATAGAAAATGTGAGATTTTATTATCTGCAATGAGCTGAGGGTTAAGTGTTTCTGCCACTGTCACACCTTGAGAAAGTCCGACGCGAAGTTCATTCAAGGGGGTTGCGCCGGTAATAGCATCCATTGAAATGCCGGGGATTTGTCCCGTGAAGACCAGCTGCACAGCATCCATAAAGCCCATGTAATAGCCTGCGACTTCAGAGGGTACAATCCATTGAGTCATCTGTACTGGGAAAGAGATAAGCAGAAACGCATAGCCGAGCATGGCCGGATTAAATGGATTATAGCCTAACCCACCGTAAAGGTGTTTACCGAAAATCAGTGCAAAGGTGCTGCCGCTGACAATCACCCACCAAGGTGCACCGGGTGGAATACAGAAGACCAGGCCCGTGATGGTAATTAAAGCACTCATATCAGTAATAAATGGCAGGACCGGGCGCCCTCTGAGTTTAAGCATGGTGTATTCGACGACCAATAGGGTCGCCACGGCCAATAACCACTGTACGACAATACCAAAGCCAAAAAGATAGATATGCATAAGCAGTGCAGGGAAGGCTGCAATCTGAACCTGGAGCATCAACTTACGGACATTTTGATTGTTATGTACATAAGGTGAGGATGAGAGTGTCGGTTGACTCACTTAGTTGGTCTCCTGTTGTTTGTCTTGACGTTCGCTCGCACGCTTACGGGCAGCTTTAATCGCTTTTTGACGTTTGTCTTCGATTACACTGTCTTCGGCTACATTGTCTGCCGTTTTGCTCGGATTTTCGGATGCCTCTGCTGGTGCAGGCTGTTCT
>DATBNI010000624.1:0-8041 GCA_036554425.1 Psychromonas sp. | reverse complement strand
TGGGTTAAGAGCTACCTAAATAGACAAACAGCCCTGCTGCAAAAACTGACCAGCGGCATAGGCGTAGATATAAATAATATCAATGAGTTTCAATTTCAGCAAGTCTGCCAACTATTAGAAACAACAGCTGACGGCAGAGAGTTACGAAACAAAATGTTCAAGGCATGGCGCAGTAAAAAATCACGTGACAGCGATAATGGCAAGAAGCTTTATACTTTTAATCTATCGATCAAAGCGGGTAACTATCTTAAAAAAATAGCAAAAGATAACCCTATCAATAAAACCTTAGAGAAACTGATTTTGGCAGGAAAACTAACATCGGAAGATCAAGCAGATAAATATAAGCACAAAATTGCGCAGCTCACCCTTCAGAATGAACAGCTAGTCTCGCAGTTAGCAAAAACACCCTCAGCCCCCCTTCCTGCCGAAGAGGAAATTCATGCAAACTTAAATACCCATTTACTGGTAAAAGAATTAGCTGGACTAGAAAAATCACAATTGATAAAAAAAATATTATTATTGCAGCGTAAATTAAATCAGCCGTAATATATGAGACACCGAATACTGGCGGGGTATTACCCTTTGCCATTATTCTATTTACTCGCAAGTAATATTAGTGGAATTGGCATAAGACCGAATGATAGTGATTAGACATAATGGCATAAGTGCAGGTATCAATATTAAAAATAGAGGTTAAAAACGGGACGTCCATTATCTGCGATGCGCAACGCTCTCCCCGCTGAATTTATCGTCGCCACATCGAACACAACGGGAAATACAATGATAATAAGCCTATCAACCAGGAAAACCTGTGTTGCACGAGTTGCGCCATAATGAGCTCCTAGTCATTCAAAACAATGCCTGAATAAAACATAGAAGCCGATAAATATTTAGTCAATTAGATGAGTCTCCAGTTGTTTTACTCGGGCGGCATGGACAAGCTATACCCCAGTAATTGGTCACTCGAAAACTCTGGCCCCGTAAAATCAAGGTTTGATACCAGATCTGACAGTCGAAGCCTGGGCGTCATCGCGAAGTCCCTAAGCGATACCGGTCAGGTCATAACCGTTCGGGTGCGAAGTCAATCAATGCAAAACCTTGCTGCTGTAGATTTTCGACTATTTCAGCCAGGTGCTCATAAGTGGTTGGACGATTGTCGTGGAATATTAAGACGCAGGGGTAAGGTTTGTTCCATCCCTGCAAAATCGATTCAGTCTTTTTCATGATCTCATCGAGGGTCACGTTCGGTATTGCATCGCCCACCAATTGCCCCTTCACTAACTGATAACCTAACCGGTTAGCGGTTTCACGGACATTTTTAGTGAGAATGAGGTAAGGCGGTCGAAACAGACGCGTGTTCGATGCGCCCAGGACTCGGGTTGACGTCGCTTCCCACATGGCGAACTCGGCCTGCACGGCCCCAGGTGTATCCATCCAGGGCCATCGGAACCACGGATGATGCGCCGTATGGTTACCGATAGTGTGTCCTGCCTGCTTGATTCGTCTGGCAATATCCGGATATTTTGCGATGCTCCCCTTGGGCCATAGTTCGTACGGGGCGTAAGTCATGCGGCGCTGCCAAAACCCCTCCGTGGCGTCGGACAGCAGGAAAAATCCGGCTTTCACCGGCGTACCGTCGGCGGTGTTAAGTGTTGCCAGAGTATCCAGCACACGCTCGGTCACATCGGGCAGCGGGCCATCATCGAAGCTGAGCATAAACTCGATCCGTTGCGTGTTGATTTGAGCCGGGTGCTCATCTACGCCGGGCGCAGTAACGCAACCCGTAACAAGGCTTGCTATTAGGGCGATATAAAAGATGGATCGTATTGACATAGTTTGAATCTTACACCTTGGAAATTGATAAGAACGGGAGACCTAGAGTTCAGGACATTGATTTTGAACTTCAACAATAAAAATCAATGCTCAGGCCTGTTAAGTATTAAGTATCCTACCACGGTAAAAATTGGCAGTTACCGGGATGAAACTATGGTCTGAATGCTTGACTTCGAACCATAATGGCAGCCTATTCATTGCAGCCCTGGAAATTTTCTCGTTGGAGAGAAGATGCCCGGACAGTGGCTATTACCCTATCAAGACCCCAATCAGAATTGCGCAATCGAAAACCATCAACAATCCCAGTTTTAGCGGATTTCCAGCTACTGGGCCAAAGACCGCATGAAGTATAATTGGAGTAATGCATAGAGCTAGTGAGGTGGCGGAAACTATTATGACCTGTTATCCAAAATTGGCCAAGTGCTTTATAACTAGGCTGTAGAATTTCTCAATTTTCAGAAAAAACATACCTTCTCGAAATTTAATTTACTTTTAAAACGATAAGTTAAAAAGTGTAATTTTTCATAAATTTATAAAAAACGAGTGTGCGTTGTTAATCCGAAGTGGATTGAAAGATAATAAATATTATCAACAGGTTAGATTATCATGCGCACTCTTCCGACCACACCGCAAACTCATTACCGCTGGGCTCGAGAAAATGAAACCGGAAACCACCCGGAAATTCAAAAATGGGCCGATTAATGATTCCGCCATTTTTCTCTATTTTCTGTAATGTCGCTTTAAGGTCCGCGCTGTAGAACACTAACAATGCGCCGCCCGATCTGGTGTTCGATGATAGATCTGATTGGAAAAAACCGCCGTTTAAAACTTGATCAGAAAAGGCCGCATATTCGGGGCCATAATCGGTAAATGACCAGTTAAAAACCGCGCTAAAGAAGTCTTTTGTTTTTTGCAGGTTTTGGGCTGGCAATTCAACATAGTTTAACTTTTCATGCTTATTCATAGTGTTCCTTGATTGTCGTTAAGCGTTGCTAGTGCGGATCCGGCTTGGGAGAAAGCTGCAACAGACTGCGCAGCGGTTTTAATAACCTGGATTCATTATAGCAACCCGCATAACTTTCTGCTCAATAGCCTAATAACTAATTACTCCCTCCCGTGGTGATGTGCAACACCTCTCCGCAGTGTTTGCAGTGGACAGCGTCATTATCGTGGCGGTTTAGCCCGCAGGTAGGACACTCGTAGCGTATTTTACTCGGGCGGAAGATAGTTTGAATCAGGCGCAAAAACAGGGAAATGCCGAAAATCATGATCAGCACCGCCAGAAGATGTCCGCTTGTGCCGATCAGAGTGATGTCACCGAAACCGGTTGTGGTTAAGGTCGATATAGTAAAATACAAGGCATCGACATAGTTTTTTATTGCGGGATTGACGCCGAGCTGGCTGACGTAGACGATCGCGGTAATGACAAAAATAAACACCAGCAGGTTAACAATGCTGAAAATAACATCTTCATGTAAACGTACAAATTTTGATTGCTGGCGCAGATTATTAAGCATGTGATATGAGCGCAGCAGTCGCAATGAGCGTAATACACGCAGAAAACTGAAATTTCCTGCCAGCGAGGGAGCCAGCAAAGAGGCAATGACGATAAGATCAGCCAATCCCACCGGATGAAAGATATCGTGCAGTCGTGTTTTACTGATAGACAACCGAGCACAGAATTCGAATAGATAGATAAGACCTATGCCCTGCTCCAGCATATAATGACTGTCTACACTGTCCAAGAATGAACTGATGACGAAATAAAGGATAGTAATACCATCAAAGGCCAGTAGCCCCCAACGAAAATTGCGCGCCCGCATGCTCGATCCGTTATAGAGCAAATCAATTTTGTTACGAAGCCCTTGCCCAAACCCGGCCGGAGATGCTTTGTTAGTCATAAATTACCTCATTCTTAGGAGCTAAGGATATAAAATCAAAGATGGTTGCCAACCTGCACTGCTTGAAGCATCTCAACTAAAGTAAAAGCCTCCTTTACTATCAATACTAGTTTAATTAACAGTGAGTTAGCAGTGAACTCAGCCACATTTATGGATAAATGCATAAAAATCAGCTTGATTGTGAAGATTTTATTAGCTCAAGTCCAAAGCGAATGCTTGCCAATTTCATTAAATAATTGAATATTATATTTGTGACCCGTTTGACTATATAATGCGTCAAAATCTCATTTAAATAGATAACCAATAAGGAATCATATGATTCACTTCTCCACTGAAATTTATAAACTGATCAGCACTGCTTTAACTGAATTATCTGATTCTCAAGATGCTCGTAGAACACCGCATAACCCGTTGAGTGAAGCTCATTATTTAGGCGCTTGGGTCACAACAGCAATGAAAAAGAAACGTTTTGACTCTATCGTTGTACCTACTTTACAGGATTGGCAAAGACAAGCGCGCAGTCTTGGCAAAAATTCGGGACTGAAACGACAGTTTACCTATTTAGAAAAGTGTTACAGCGAAGTATTGGATGAACATAAACAAGTACGATCGGTCAATAAAAGCCAACTGGAAAAACTTTTCACCGTGCTTGAAGAAGATCAATGGTTGGTGACAACGGATTTACCGGTTGGGGAAAGGCTTAACCGGCACAGTGGCGGCAAAGAATCATTAATCGTTTGTGCGCAGCAACTGCTCGATTGTTTTGCTCAAGATGGGACATTAATCAAGCCGATCTCTTTATATGTCCGCGGTACACTGCAAAATATCATTGATTTAGCCTTTGCAGAGGATCTGCTTTTATATAAAAAGACCGATTATAAATCTAAAGTGAAATATCACGGCGAATTTATTATTTACCCAAATAACGACGGCAGCTCTTTGCCTGAACTCCCTAAGAACGACAGCGAAGAAGCTTAATTAACAGCTGGTTAATTCAAAGCTCTGCATTAACCAGCGACTAATTTGCGTTAACCTGCTGCTTTTCTGTCAGCAGCTCAGTAACTATCAATTTTAATAAAAAGGTTTCACGCTCTATCGACAGGCCTTTTTTATGACTGTTTAACATGGTTAATTGGTTATGTTTGATAGCATCATAAATATTTAACCAAACCGGCTTCATGCCGTTTTTTATTTCATAATCTTCGTAGTTTGTGACGCCCAGTTTTGTATCAATATCACAAAGATAACAATATGATTTCATGTGCATGATTTCAAAACCGTCTTTGTTCCAGGGGCGAAACTCTTCGTATAAACCAAAGGCTTGTATATCACGTATATTTTGTGCCCCGGTTTCCTCCTGCAACTCGCGTATTAATCCTTCGACCAGGTCTTCCTGTTGATCAACGCCCCCGCCGGGCAGAGTGTAATCATGGTAGCGGGCAGTATAAAGCATTAAAATCATATCGCCTTTTAATACAATTGCCCGGGCCGCATTACGTAAAAATGTACTTTTATCTAATGAAGAGATATCGGGATGAATGGTGGTTTTTAACAAACGCATATTAAGACTCTGGGATAATTTGGCCGATCATGATATCAACAGCAGCTCTCTGTTAGAAGCAACTTTTGATACTGATTAATAATGACTTGCACATCCTGCCGGGGACTTTTGGCAATACGCTGGTAGTGCTTAATGCTCTTCTGCAAGTAATCAATATGCTCTTTTTGTGAAAAGTCCCACATTTTTGAACCCACTCCTGAAACAGGCTCAGTTACATTTAACGCCACATGCAATATTTCATAACCGCGTTTATTTTCAATGATCAGACTTTCAGCGATCAAACCTAACTGCTTCCTGATTAAAAATTCACGGACTTTATAATTATGATGAACGGGGCATAAAATAAACTCTAACGGGTAATGACTAAACTTGCTTAAAATAGCCGTCATTAATTCAATGATCAGCTCTCCCCCAACACCTGCAATAACTATCAGGTGTTTATCACTCTCAGGATTTTCAGACACCTTAGCCAGGGGTAAATTTTTAACATCTGCGCAGTGCACATCCCATCGGCTTTTATCCTGCGTCTGCCCATAATGGGTTTGCAAGTCGGATTCGATCTGCTTTAGTAACTTAGGCACAATATCCACAAAATGTATTGTGTCAGCTGCCTGCCGCTGTAACAGGGTTAAACCGAGAAAACCATGATCGCAACAGCAATCCCAAATATGCTGGTAGGATTGACCAATCATAGCATCGATTTTTTGTAAACGGCGGCTCATTTTAATGTGATAATTCATCAATTTTATCAGGCTTTATCTTCAGCGCGCATGCTAAGAGCGATCCTTTTTCTTTGCAGATCAATCTCCACAACCCGGACATTAACCAACTGTCCGACTTTAACTATTGCAAAAGGGTCACTGACAAAATTATCCGCAAGTTGAGAAATATGCACTAATCCGTCCTGATGGACGCCGATATCAACAAATGCGCCGAAATTGGTGACATTAGAGATAACCCCCTGCAGCAACATACCTTCCTGTAAATCTGAAATTTTATTGATATTTTTTGCAAAATCAACCCGTTGAAAATCCGGTCTGGGATCGCGTTTAGGTTTGGCCAATTCTTTGATAATCTCGCTGATACTGATAACACCAAATTTCTGATCTGCATAGCTACCCGCATCAAGCGAATTTAACAACCCTGAATTGTTTAATAACTGCGGTACTTTAACCCCTTCCTGTGCGGCAATACGTTTTACCAGATCATAAGCTTCCGGGTGAACGGCGGAATTATCAAGTGGATTAAGGGCATTGTTTATACGTAAAAAACCCGCGCTCTGCTGATAAGCTTTATCGCCTAAGCGCGCGACTTTTTGCAGCGCTTGGCGCGACTTAAAGGCGCCGTTTTGATCTCTATAACTGACGATGTTTTTAGCAACGGTTTGATTCAATCCGGCCACACGTGCGAGCAAAGACACAGATGCACTGTTTAAATCCACCCCCACGGAATTGACACAATCTTCGACCACACTGCCCAAACGCTGGCTTAAACTGGTTTGGTTAACGTCGTGCTGATACAAACCTACGCCTATTGCTTTGGCGTCTATTTTAACCAGCTCAGCTAAAGGATCCTGCAAACGCCGGGCAATGGAAACAGCCCCTCTGATGGAAACATCGAGATCGGGAAACTCCAGGGAGGCAAGCTCAGAGGCAGAATAAACCGATGCGCCGGCTTCACTGACGATAACTGTGGCTACCTCCAGGTTCTGCTGCGCTAAGGTGTCACGGATAAAATCATCGGATTCCCGCGATCCAGTGCCATTACCAATGGCGATCAGTTCGACCTTAAAATCTTTAATTAATTTAAGCAGCTCCTGTGCCGCTTGCTGGGTCTTGTTCACCGGTTGATGCGGGTAGATGGTTTGGTATGCCAGTAATTTCCCGGTGCTATCAACCACGGCTAATTTGCACCCGGTGCGCAAGCCGGGATCTAAACCTAAGGTCACTTTTGGACCTGCAGGCGCGGCCATCAACAAGTCTTTTAAATTAGCCGCAAAGTTATCCATGGCATTTTCATGGGCGTTATCTTTTAACCGGGTGATTAACTGCGTTTCCAACTGCCCTGCTAATTTATCCTTCCAGGCTTTTTGAATCACTTTTTTACGCCAATTATTGGCGGATAACTGCAACCAGGAAAAACCTAAATGATGGGCAATCAAACTTTCACAATAGGATGCTTTGGTATTTTTATCCTGCTTGGGATCCGCATTTAAATCAAGTTTAAGCAGCCCCTCTTTTTTCCCGCGCAGTATGGCTAAGAATCTGTGTGCAGGAATTTTATGCAAAGCTTCCTGATAATCAAAATAGTCTTTGTATTTAATCGCCTGCGACTCTTTACCTTTCGCCATTCTGCATTCAAAAGCGGCATTGGCTAACAGATAGTGGCGCAGCTTTTCGAGCAACTGCGGATCGTTAACGATCCGTTCCATGCAGATAAATAAAGCCCCCTCCAAGACGCTTTCAATATCTGAAAAGCCTTTATTCTGGTTGATATAATGTCTGCCTAAGGACTGCACATCGCTGTCCGGTTGCATCCACAATTTATCGGCAAGGGGTTCAAGACCCGCTTCAATCGCCAATTGCCCTTTACTGATTTTTTTACTCTTATAGGGCAGATAAAGATCTTCGAGTGTACTTTTATTATTGCTTTGTTCGATTTTAACCTTTAAATCCGGGGTTAATTTCCCCAGTGAGGCAATGGCTTTCAAGATGCTCTGACGACGAATGTCTAATTCACGCAAATA
>DATBNI010000557.1:0-13172 GCA_036554425.1 Psychromonas sp. | reverse complement strand
ACTCAGAGAGGACCTTATAAAATCCGTAATAGATTGAGTTCTTTTACGGCTTTTTTATGCCTGTTATATATGGGTATAGTTAAAGGTTTACTTGGATAATTGCCACGCGTACCTACTGGGTAATAAACACGGCTGTAGAATAATATATCTGCGCATAAATAGGGCCACACAGGCTACGACTTGATTGATTTTTTTATTAGTTAATTTTCATTGTATTAAATAGGTTTAACACAATGAGCTAACCTTGTTGCTGGTAAATAACCAGCAACAGGGTTGGCTATGATGTCTACTCCGCCACTAACCAGAGTACCTGATAAGCGCCTAACTCAAGTGATGCGGTGTTGTTAACCTTTGCACCACTGAGTAAATCCAGGATCTTATCCGAGGACAAAATATCGGCAATTGAAAATCCAACTGATTGGCTTTGTTCACTGAAATTACAGACAGCCAACATTTTCTGGCCATTTTCATGAATTCGGCTATAAGCAAACAGATGGCTATTATCCGTTTCAAGAATCTCTGTCGCCGCGATGCCAAATACTTCATATTGCTGGCGAATCTCTGCCATAGTCTGCAAAGATTGATTAACGACATATTGTGCTGAGCCCGTTTGTTTCGCTAATACAATATCTTGATCAGTGATTTTAGGCCGATTAACCCAACGAGCATCCTCTTTTTTACTGTCATCACCAAGGTAGCTGTAATCATTCAACATGCCCAGCTCATCCCCTTGATAAATGAGAGGGATACCGCCGATACTCATATTAATACTGTTGAGCAGACTGATCCGCTTTAAAGCAAAATCAATATCGCGCTGATTATTTTGCTCAAGCGCTTTTTCCAAACCGGCTAATGAAGCAAGTGATCCACAGACGCGGCAATCTCCAGTCGCCGGGTTTTCTTGAAATGGTACACCCTGTGCGAAAGATCCTTCAAAACGCCCGGTATAAAAATTATTAAGAAAACGGCGATGGTCAAAGCCATTAATGCCTAATCGTGCAGCGATAGCATCATCAAAGGTCCAGCCAATATCGTCATGACAACGAATATAATTAACCCAGCTGCATTGCGGCGAGATAGCAAAACTTTTTTTCAATGAAGCGGTCAGTAACTTAGTTTCTCGGGTAGCCAGACTTTCCCACATCAAGGCCATCATTAATGGGTTATAGGATAACTGGCACTCCTCTTTATCTATATACTTTGCCACTTCATCGGGATGAACAATAGCTTCAGATTTAAAGACAACAGCCGGCGCAACAATCTGTAAACATAAATTAAAGGCTTGAATAAGCGTATGTGCTTTAGGGAGGTTCTCACATTGTGTCCCTTTTTCTTTCCAGATAAAAGCCAATGCATCCAAACGGAGCCCTTCACAACCAAGGTTAGCCAGAAACAACATCTCATCGGTAATAGCATTAAAAACCGCAGGATTTGAGTAGTTAAGGTCCCATTGAAAGCTGTTGAAAGTGGTCCAGACCCATTGTTTTTGTGCTTCTAAATAGGTGAAACTGCCGCGGCGCACGGCAGGAAAGATTTCCCGGCAGGTTTGGTTATATTCATCCACCTCTTGTTTATTGTCGAAAAAATAATAAAAATCGGCAAAATCCTGATCACCCGCCTTAGCGGCTTCTGCCCATTGATGTTCATCGGAAGTATGATTAAACACAAAATCCAATACTAAACTTATCCCCTCAACGGATAAAGCATTCGCAAGGGCACGCAGATCTTTTTCTGTGCCTAGTTTAGGATCCACTTCACGATAGTCTGAAACCGCATAACCCCCATCGCTATCCCCTTCGGGAGATTTATATAAGGGCATCAAGTGTAAATAATTAATGCCTAATGATTTAAGGTAGGGAATTTTAGCTTTTAATTTCTTTAAATCACCGGCAAACAGATCCACGTAAGCGGCCATGCCAAGCATTTTCTGATCACGGTACCAATCTGGCTTATTAAGGCGGAGTTTATCTTTTTTCTTGAGTTTTCCCGAACGCGCAGCAACACCAGCTGCCAGATGAACCACCAGCTGTTGAATATGATAAAAAAAATCATATTTATCACCATATAAGTGATGCAACTTGGCAAATAACGCGGGGAAATTTTTGTCTAATCGGGATGAGAAAAGCGCTAAATCAGTTTTTTTCAGGGTAGATAAATCAATCAGTTCTAGAATGCGTTTTAAAGTACGCTGGCTTTCAAGTGTTAAATCCATAATAATTCTGCTCACATTGATAATTAAAGTTTACCACAGCCGGCTTCTCCCGGCTCCGATAGCCCGTTAAAACTACTCAACATAATCTAAAAAGCACACAATTTAAAATATGAATTGGCAATAATACGGCCTTTAACCATATTGATGCACTTGATTGTGACCTGAACAACAATAGAATATTTTCCCAATGGGGGAAGACTGGTGAAATAAAGCGGATACAAATTAGTGAATAGTGGAGTATTTATTATTGCATTGACAGAACTCTTGCTTGAGGACTGATAGTCACCCGGCTTATTTGAAAACAAGCTAGGATGTTTTTTAACTGAAAACAGATGCGCAAACAAAGCATACAGCTGTATGCTTTGTTTGCTTATAATCAGGCGATAATGAAACCGCCTATTACCTATCCGCTATGAAAACTGACTCATAGTATTATTCTCACCGGACGCTTTCAGCGCCTGCTCTCCTGAGAAATACTCTTTGTGATCATCTCCCATATTAGAGCCGGACATATCTTGATGTTTTACACATGCAAGACCCTGACGAATTTCTTTTCTCTGCACATTTTCAACATAGGCCAGCATACCCATTTCACCAAAATAATCTTTTGCCAGATTATCCGTAGACAAAGCCGCGGTATGGTAAGTGGGTAAAGTGATCAGGTGATGGAAAATACCCGCATCCCTTGCCGCATCTTTCTGGAAGTTCTGAATTTTTTGATCAGCTTCACGGCCTAATTCAGTATCATCATAGAGTGGGCTCATCAAATCAGCCCGGCTATAAGATGAAAGATCAATATCATCTGCACTCCATGCATCAAACACCTGCTGTCTGAAGTTTAATGTCCAGTTAAAAGAAGGACTGTTATTATAAACAAGTTTGGCATTCGGAACCACTTCGCGAATACGGTTGACCATGCCAGCAATTTGCTCAACGTTAGGTTGTTCCGTTTCAATCCACAATAAATCGGCACCGTTCTGCAGAGAAGTAATACAATCGAGTACCACTCTGTCTTCGCCTGTATCGGGTTTAAAACGTACCAGGCCATTGGCTAAACGATTTGGTTTAATCAACTCTCCGCCACGACTCAGCACCATATCGCCCGACTGTAACTGAGCTAAAGAGCTGAGAACTTCCCCGTCAATATAGTTATTATACTGCTCAGCAAGATCTCCCGGAAATTGCGATACTGGGATTTTTTGGGTTAAGCCTGCACCTAAAGAATCCGTCCGCGCAACAATAATGCCCTGCTCCACGCCCAGCTCCAAAAAGGCATAACGTACCGCATTAATCTTGGCCAGGAAATCTTCATGCGGTACTGTTACCTTGCCATCCTGATGACCGCATTGTTTAGCATCGGATACCTGGTTTTCGATCTGAATACAGCATGCGCCCGCCTCAATCATTTTTTTAGCCAAGAGGTAAGTTGCTTCTTCATTACCAAATCCCGCATCAATATCGGCGATAATAGGCACTATATGTGTTTCAAATTCATTGATTTTCTTTTGCGCCGCCTGCGCTGCTACCTGATCACCTTTTTCATTAGCCTCATCTAACGCTTTAAAGTCATGACCAAGTTCACGGGCATCAGCTTGTTTTAAAAAAGTGTAAAGCTCTTCTATTAACATAGGGACGCTGGTTTTTTCATGCATTGACTGGTCGGGAAGCGGACCAAATTCAGAACGCATTGCCGCAACCATCCAACCGGAAAGATATAAATAGGTGCCTTTAGTTGTGGTAAAATGCTTTTTAATAGAGATCATTTTTTGCTGGCCGACAAATCCGTGCCAGCACCCTAGAGACTGAGTATAGTTTTTACTGTCGGTATCATATGCATCCATATCTTCGCGCATGATTGCCGCGGTGTATTTAGCAATCTCAATACCGGTTTTAAAGCGGTTCTGTGAGCGCATACGGGCAACATAATCAGGATTAATGGCTTTCCAAGCGTCACCCTGCTGTGCAATAAAATGACTCGCGTTAGTTTTTTCAGTATTATAGTTCATGATAAACCTCTCTCTCTGTAGTTAAATCCATTAGTGGTAAGATTAATATTCCTAGAACCTGTTATTTCTAGGAATTTTTCGCGAACATTCTGTACTCATGTAATAACGGCTCTGTATATCCATTGGGTTGCTCTCCGCCTTCAAAAATCAATGCTTCTGCGGCCTGAAATGCATAATTTGTTTCATAATTAGGGGACATGTTCTGATAACCAGGTACCCCTGCATTTTGTTTATCTACAATTTCTGCCATATTGCGCATAATGCGGCTCACTTGTTCGACTTGGCATATATCGTGCCTTAACCAGTTGGCGATATGCTGACTTGAAATACGCAGGGTGGCGCGATCCTCCATTAATCCGATATTGTTAATATCGGGCACTTTCGAACAGCCTATGCCCATTTCAACCCAGCGCACCACGTAACCTAAGATGCCCTGAATATTGTTTTCTAACTCTTTTTCAATCTCTTCCAAGGACAAGGGATAATCACTCGGCATGATCGGAAGGGTTAACAAATCGCTCAGCTTTGCAGCCGGGCGCTGCGCTATTTTCAGCTGTTCTTTAAAAACATCCACCTGGTGATAATGCAGCGCATGTAAGGTCGCGGCGGTAGGCGACGGCACCCAGGCGGTATTGGCACCGGATAAAGGATGTTGAATTTTCTCCTGCATCATTTTTTTCATTTCATCGGGCATTGCCCACATTCCTTTACCAATCTGCGCTTTTCCGGAGAATCCGCAGGCTAATCCGACATCTACATTGTTATTTTCGTAGGCATCAAACCAGGGCATGGTTTTGATCAGCGCTTTAGGATAAACAGCACCTGCTTGTTTACTGGTATGGATTTCATCACCGGTTCTGTCTAAGAAGCCGGTATTAATAAAGACCACCCGTGATTTTGCTGCCCGTATACACTCTTTGAGGTTTACCGAGGTACGGCGTTCTTCATCCATAATGCCCAGCTTGATGGTATTGGGCTGCAGTTTTAGCATTTCTTCCACGCGGCTGAACAAGTCACAAGTGAAAGCCACTTCGTCCGGGCCATGCATTTTAGGTTTAACAATATAGATGCTGCCGCTACGGCTATTGTGAATCTTATTATTCGTTTTTTCCTGTAAATCAATACTGCCGATTAACGCGGTAATAGCGGCATCAATAATACCTTCGGGGGCATTATTGCCGTCATTGTCCTGGATTAAATCAGTTCCCATTAAATGACCCACATTACGCACCATCAGCAATGCTCGCCCGTGAACAACATAGCGTTCCCCCTCTTTATCGATGAATACTTTGTCGTGATTAAGCTGGCGTTTCAGTTGTTTACCGTCTTTACTGAAATTTGCGCTGAGATCACCTTTGATTAAACCAAACCAGTTTCTGTAGGCTGCAACTTTATCCAGTGCATCCACGGCCGAAATCGAGTCTTCAAAATCCATGATAGTCGTCAGAGCGGATTCGATTTGAATATCATCAATGCCGGAAAGATCTGAGCAACCGATTTTTCCATGACGATCAAGCACAATGCCGATATGTAAGCCATTGTTTTTCAGCAGCAGGTAACTCGGTTCGCTTTTCGAACCATCCAATGCAATAAACTGAGCAGGGGTTTTCAAGCCGCTTTTACTTCCGTCGGGGAAAAAAGCTAAAAGATGCTGGTAATAAACCAAATAGCTTGAAACATCATGGTGCGAACCGCTGTCGAGCGGGAACACCTGATCAAGAAAGTCTTTAGCTAATGCAACTACACGCTGGCCGCGGGCGACATTAAATTCGCATCCGGGTTTTAATGCACCGGTTTTCTGGATAACATCGGTGCCGTAATAGGCGTCGTATAAACTGCCCCATCTGGCATTAGCAGCATTTAGTGCAAAACGCGCATTTTGTACCGGCACAACCAGTTGCGGTCCTGCTAACTTGGCTATTTCACTATCAACATTCTGCGTTTCGATGTTAAAGGACTCGCCCTGCTCGACTAAATAACCGATCTCGTGTAAAAATGTCAGGTACGCCTGTGAGTCAAAGTTCTGATGAGACTGGTGCCAAGCATCTATCTGCTCCTGCATGGTTTTACGCGTGGCTAATAACTGCGAATTACGTGGTGAAAAATCCTTTACCAATTTCATTAAGTCAAACCAGAAATCATCGCCATTCAAATTTGTCTGCGGCAGTACTTCTTGATTGATGAAATTGTAGAAATCTAAATTAATTTCACTCTGCTTTTGTAATGGTAAATTCATGGCTGCATTCCTTATATTTATTTGAGCGCTAATTTCAACGCCATATCACTTACTGAAATTAATTGAAAAAGTGATCTGGATTACATTTTAAACAATTTATGTACGTTTTTTATTCTACGACTAGAAGTCTACACTTAAAATCCCTATAATTTCACAAAGAAAATTACACAGTGTAAATTTTACAAAATGAAAAATTCAAAAACCTTAATCAGACAATCGCACTTTCTTGGTACTAAAATCCGTAACTTGCGGAAAAGAAATCATTTAACACTCGATGATTTATCTGCCCGTTGTGTGAAATTAGATCCGGAATATGCCCCCTCGGTGTCCTACCTTTCGATGATAGAAAGGGGTAAACGAGTGCCCGGTGAAGACATGCTGGAAGTCATTGCACAGGTTTTTCAAAAAGAGATGCAATGGTTTTTAGATGATGCCTCGGAACAGACTGAAATCACCCCCGAGAAAGGCAGCCATGGTGGTATAAACGGGATGGCGCTTGAGCCGAGTTTTCTTTTTTCAAATGAAATTCTGCAGATAGCCATTCCGGAAATGCTCTCGCAAACAGGCACCAGCGGCCGTCAGTTTGCGCACTTACTGATTCGTGCTCATCAAGAACATCACCAGAATCATTTCCCTGATTTAGAGCGGGCGGCAGAGGAGGTGGGTAAAAAACGCATGCCTTTATATGTTGAAGACTTAATGGAGATTGCACAGCAAAAAGGCTTAAAAATACGCTGGTTCAGCAAATTACCCGATAACCGCCAAAGCCCTGCAAATGAAAATTCGAAGCAGATGGTGACCTCCTATTTTCAGCCCCCCAGCACTGTTTATATGAACTCTATCCTGAAAAAAAACACTCCCCGCCTTAAATATGAACTTGCCGTACATATAGGTCACCGTGTTTTACACAATAGTGATGGTGAAAAAAGCATTATGGTGGCGGGAGATAAAACCCAGTACGACATGCAGACTTCACAGCAAAACCAGTCCGCTTCCACCAGCCTGGATGCGCAGGATATATTGCATGCCTGGCGAGATTTTGAATGCAGTTTTTTTGCCGCGGCTCTGCTCTGCCCTAAGGTCGCTTTTCGGCAGTTGCTGGACCGTCATGGCTATGAAATTAATGTCTGCAAACAAATAGAAGTATCAGAATCTGTTGTTATGCGCCGCATGACCGCTGTTTCGGCCTACCCGAACTGGCATTATTTTGATGCTTACAGCCCGGGGAAACTAAAGGCGGTTTACCGGGGTAACGGTATCCCCCTACCCTGGGGAAATATGCGCGTAGTAAAAGATCCCTGCCAGCACTGGTCGGTCTTTCGCATGCTTGGAATGAGCGCCAAGGGTACCGCAGCGCAAATATCTATACTCAATGAAAATGGCACGCCCAAAATCTACTGCTGTGAATCCATTAAAGTGCAGGACTCCGCCGATGTGAACCATGTGTTGTGTGCCGGCATTGATTTGAATCCGGCAATTGACGCACAAGGGCATGATGCGGTGGCACTGGTCAGGGAATTAAAACAAATTTGTATCGCTAACGGCGGATCGGCAGCAATACCCGCTCATATACAAAAAGTACTAATCAGTGTGGCGCGGATTTTAAATATTAATTGGATTGAGCGCGGCATTGCAGGTGAGGCAAGGTTAATTTGTTCTCGGGGAGCAGTCTGTCCGCGCGAGCCGGGTTGTTATACAGAAAAGGCTATCGAGTCTGTTTTCGAAATTAACCATATTCAGTAACGGCTTAAATTACACCCCCTTTCACCCTGGAAAAGACCCCCAAAAAGTACGGGGGCGATTGACACATTAGGGCCGTTTATCTGGCGCACAATAAAAGAGTGTTTCAGCGGCTATAGATGCCAACAATGTCGATTTCATGAGCCGCTATTATGGTGCAGGCGAAATCAGCGTTATGTCAAAAAAATTCATGCTCGCGGTTAGCATTTTCTGTCGACTGCTGTTGTGTCTGTAATGACTTAAAAGAGAAGATCCGGGATGCAGATATCTTGGATCTCTGATCGGAAGTGACCACTGTCCTGTAACCTTGCTTATGAGCTTTAATCCTCTTTGATAAGCGCATAGGTTCCCGTTGCATAGGCAACAAGTTTTCCTTGATCATGAAGTTCTATAGTCACAAATGAGGTCGTACGACCTTGTCTTTTTACAGCGGCTGATGCTATCAGGTACTTTCCTAAAGCAGGTTTTAGATAGTTTATCTTTATCTCCATGGTGACGGCCGTAAATCCGTCCTCAAGGTTGGATACTGCGGCGTACCAACCGGTGTTATCCATCAGAGTTGATATGACGCCGCCGTGCACAAAACCTTTATGTTGGAGATGATACGGCTGTACATCTAACTCAACTTCCGCCTTACCTTTGGAAAAGTTTTTTAGTGAAGCACCAGTGTGCTCAAGAAATGGTAAAACAATATCTTTCATGTGTTGCTGCCTTGAGTTAAATTGAGATTATTATAGCAAATAAAGCTAAAAAAATAGTGGATAAAGATGGGAACTATTTACTGCAGCTCAAGGCTAATCAGGAAAGATTATATCTGCGATTTAGCTAAGTTAAATGCATTTTTATTTCAACTGATTTAATCTTTTTTTGTGAACTAAAACATTCACTATCCCACCCTTGTCGCGCAGCGCTCAATGTCTCTTTTTTATTGATATTTTTTTTTACTTCCATCAAGCTTGTTCGAACAATCTGCTATATACTCGCCAATTATTTCTTCCTTAATATTTAAGTAGTTAGCTTCCTGGGGGTTGCGTATGTTGTTTGCTGGTAACTTAGTCACCGATTCTGCTGTTCGTCAAAAAATTCGCGATTTTTATCGTATTGACGAAAATTTGGCTATTGATCACATTTTGCCTGAGGCAGAAGTTAATATGCGGGCGCGCAGTCGCGCATGGGAGCGGGCCCGCAAAATGGTGCTGCAAATACGTCGCCACCAGGAAGGTACTGGGGTTGTTGAAGCATTGCTCAATGAATATTCCCTTTCTTCGTCTGAAGGTGTGGTGCTTATGTGTCTCGCCGAAGCCTTATTACGGGTACCGGACAAACAAACTCAGGATGAGCTTATCCGCGATAAGCTTTCAAAAGGCAAATGGAGTTCGCATCTGGGTGCCAGTAATTCGATCTTTGTAAACGCATCGTCTTGGGGCCTGTTGTTAACCGGCAACATGGTAAATTACGCCGATAATCGCAAAAGCACTCAGTTTGGCTTATTGAAAAAAACCCTTGGAAGAATGGGTGAACCCGTTATCCGTAAAGCCATGAATATTGCGATGAAGGTCATGGGAGAACAGTTTGTAATAGGTGAAACTATTGTTGCTGCGGTCAAGCGTGCCAAAGAAAAAGAACGTAACGGTTATGTCTATTCTTATGACGTGCTGGGTGAAGGCGCAAGAACTGAAAATGATGCGGAGCGTTATTTTCAGTCCTATGCCAAGGCAATAGTTGTTATTGGAGAAGCCGCTAAAGGCAAAGGTCCCCGAAAAAGCCCTGGGATTTCAGTTAAATTGTCCGCTATTCATCCCCGTTATGAGTTCAGTCACAGGGAGAGAGTGATCAATGAAATCCCGCCAAAATTAAAATCCTTATGCTTACTGGCTAAAAAATATAATATTGGTTTAACGGTCGATGCCGAAGAATCTGAGCGTCTGGATATCTCCCTCGACATTATCGAAATTGTATTTAGTGATCCTGACTTAAGTGGTTGGGATGGTTTCGGTTTGGCGGTTCAAGCTTATCAGAAGCGGGCTATTTTTGTGATCGACTGGTTGCGCGAGCTAACCGAGAAAGTGGGCCGCAAAATGATGGTCCGACTGGTCAAAGGCGCTTATTGGGATACTGAGATAAAGAATGCGCAAAAAGACGGGCTTGAACATTATCCTGTCTTTACCCGTAAGTCTTCCACCGATGTGTCTTATCATGCCTGTGCTAATCGCCTGTTAGAATATCGCGATACTATCTATCCGCAATTTGCAACGCACAATGCTTATACTGCATCTGTCATTATTGAGCTTGCCGGTGATGATAAAGAAGGCTTTGAATTCCAGTGTTTACATGGAATGGGTGACAGTTTATATGATCAAATTGTGACCACGGACAATATCCAGTGCCGAATTTACGCCCCCGTTGGTCAACATGAAGACTTGCTCGCTTATCTGGTACGTCGTCTGCTGGAAAATGGGGCTAACTCTTCTTTTGTTAACGCCATAGTTGATGAAAGCCGTCCGGTTGAATCTTTACTCGAAGATCCTGTCGAAAAAACCCAGCGACTTAAAGTCACCTACAATGAACAGATTCTGAAACCGATCAATTTATTTGGTCAGGAGAGAGATAATTCTAAAGGGCTTGATCTTAACGACATCAATCAGATAACCCCATTGAGAGAATCGCTCAGTCGTTGGTTCAGTGATCACTTGATCACACCCGAGCAAGTGCCTGCTGATTGTTTTGCGGTACGAAATCCGGCTGATCATGATCAAATCATTGGCTTCCATCGCCATCACAGCCGTGAAGAAATGGTCGCTAAGCTGACCAAAGCCCAGAGCAGTTTTGCTACCTGGTCACAAACTCCGATTGAGGAGCGAGCTAATTTATTAAGGCGTACCGCAGACATTTTAGAACGCCACATGGACGAGCTTATTGCTCTTTGTATTAAAGAAGCGGGAAAAACGGCTCAAGACGGCATTGATGAAGTACGTGAAGCGGTCGATTTTTGTCGTTATTACGCGGCCAGGGCCGAAGAACTCGCTGAAGATGACCGACTGGAGCCTCGTGGTGTGGTGTTATGTATTAGCCCATGGAATTTCCCGCTGGCGATCTTTATGGGTCAGGTTGCCGCGGCAATAGTAACGGGTAATACAGTAATAGCCAAACCCGCTGAACAAACCAGCTTGATAGCCCTGCGCGCTCTGGAATTAATGGAGTCTGTTGGTATGCCCGATGGTACCGTAATAGCCGTTATCGCTAAAGGTCCGGCGGTGGGCGAAGCGCTCCTTGAAGATGAGCGGATTAAGGCGGTAGTATTTACCGGCTCAACGGTTACCGGCACACATATTGCCCGCACTTTGGCAAACCGCGGCGGAGATCAAATACCGCTGATCGCAGAGACTGGCGGCCAGAACTGTATGATAGTCGACTCAACCGCACTGCCTGAGCAAGTCGTTGATGATGTCATTTCATCGGGATTCAAAAGTGCAGGACAACGCTGCTCAGCCCTGCGCGTTTTATTTTTACAGGAAGAAATTGCAGACGGTATGACCAAGATGTTGATTGGTGCGCTGCAGGAACTTAATGTCGGCGACCCTGCACAACTGTCAACTGACGTTGGACCCGTGATTGACGGCAAAGCGTTAAGTAGCCTGGAAGCTCATGCTAAAGATATGGAAAATAAGGCCGAACTACTTTACCAGTGTCCGGTACCGGCAAACAACGGCACTTTTTTTGCACCACGTCTTTACCAGATAGCAGACATCTCGGTATTAGAGCGCGAAGTTTTTGGTCCTTGCGTACATATCGTCAGGTTTAAGGGCAGCCAACTTGGAGAAAGCATCGAAAAAATCAATGCCACTGGATTTGGATTAACCATGGGCATTCATTCCCGCATTGAAGAGCGGGCGATTGAACTCGCTAAATTGTCACGGGCGGGTAATGTTTACATCAATCGGAATATGATAGGTGCAGTGGTTGGCGTACAACCCTTTGGCGGACGAGGTTTATCCGGTACAGGTCCAAAAGCAGGCGGGCCTAATTACCTGCCTCGCTTCATGAATGAAAAGGCAACCCCGCAGCCACTACAGGATGATAGTTTATTGAGTGACGACAAGGCGCTGCTCAGTGACAAGTCATCAAAGCAGGAAGCGGTTGTTTTCATGCAAAATGCGAACAAAGCAGAGCATGAATGGCGTTTGACCGATTTAAATGCCCGTATTTCTGCGGTGCGTCAGCTACTTGCCCAAATTGCGAAAGTGACTATTGTTGAAGAATTAGCAGATGATTTTAATTCGACGCTGGCCGCAGCGAGATCGCAGCTGATCAGCATTGAAAGAAAGATGAGAAAACCCAAGGTACTGCCTGGACCTACTGGTGAATCTAACGTTTTGTATTTAGAGCCTCGTGGCACTCTGGTGTGTTTTGCGGATAAGAATGTAACCTTCGAATATTGGACCTTGGCGATAGTTACTGCCTTAGCCACAGGTAATGTTGTTATTTCGGTAGTTGCCGATCTGTTTTATGAGGAAGCATTGGCCTTTAGAGATAAATTTAACGCGACGGGTGCACCTGAAGGGGTGCTGCAGGTGGCTAAATTATGTCATTTAGAAGCATTGCTGGAACAGGACAAATTGGCGGGTGTGGTAATCGACAGTCATAGTCCGCGTTGTCACTTTATGGTGCGAAAATTAGCCGAACGTGAAGGTGCAATATTGCCTGTTATCACCTCGGAATACACGGATCACTTGATTCAACGACTACTCACTGAAAAAAGCATCAGTATAGATATCACGGCTTCCGGCGGTAATACCTCTCTGATGACTTTGATTGAAGAGGACGAATAATTAATTTTTTGTAAAAATAAAGGTGGTTTTTTTAGCTAAAAACCACCTTTTTTCATTTCCCTCCGAAGTTTATTATAAAACGGGGTCAGGTTAAAATTCATCCTCGAGGATGAATTTTAACCTGACCCCGTTTTATAATAAACTTCGGA
>DATBNI010000548.1:0-3385 GCA_036554425.1 Psychromonas sp. | reverse complement strand
CGTATTCAGTCGCAACTTCGAGAAGGATAGGCGCTATCATTTTACAAGGTCCACACCATTCAGCCCAAAAATCAACTAAAACAGGACCTTCGGCATTAACTACATCATCTTCAAAACTTGCATCACTTAACGTTACGATATTCTCGCTCATTTTTTATCTCCAGAAAAGAATTACTAATCATTAATTACTATTATATAAATTAATTTTTGATATTTGAATCGAACTCAATACTTATTGTATGTATAAACTGCTATCATTTGCAAATGAATAAAACACATCTAACTCAAACAAAATTTGCAGACCTTCCTTTAGAGAAAAGTCTAATTTCAGGTTTAACGTCGCAAGGTTATGAATATTGTACTCCTATTCAGGCTTTGTCATTGCCGATCACCCTTACCGGGAAAGATATAGCAGGACAAGCTCAAACAGGAACAGGTAAAACACTTGCGTTTTTACCTGCGGTATTTCATCACTTATTAACCAATGCACAACCTGAAAATCGCAGCAAGAATCAACCTCGGGCTATTATTTTAGCGCCGACGCGTGAGCTTGCAATCCAAATACACAAAGATGCAATGATCCTCGCAAGCGTGTCAAACTTACGTTTAGGTTTAGCATATGGGGGCGAAAAAGTTGAAATTCAACGCACTAAGCTTGAAAAAGGCGTTGATATTTTAATTGGTACTACGGGCCGTACGATCGACTTTGTTAAACAGGGCGTGATCGACCTCGGCTCTGTACAGAGTGTTGTCCTTGATGAAGCGGATCGTATGTTTGATCTTGGCTTTATTAAAGATATCCGTTATCTGTTCAGACGCATGCCAGAGGCAAAAACACGTCTAAACATGTTATTTTCAGCCACCCTGTCTCATAAAGTCCAAGAACTTGCTTTTGAGCATATGAATGATCCAGAACGTATTCAGATTGAACCGGAATTAATGACATCTGCGAATATAACGGAAGAACTGTTTTACCCTTCAAATAAAGATAAAATGTTACTTTTATTAAGCTTAATAGAAGATGACTGGCCTGACAAAGCGATTGTTTTTGCCAATACCAAACATACCTGTGAAAAAGTATGGGGTTATTTAGCGGGAGATGGTTTGCGTGCAGGCTTATTAACCGGCGACGTGCCTCAAAATAAACGCATCAAAATTTTACAGCAGTTCACTGACGGTGAAATTGATATATTAATTGCAACCGATGTGGCAGCTCGTGGTTTACATATTCCTAAAGTATCGCATGTTTTTAATTTCGATCTGCCCGATGATTGTGAAGATTATGTGCATCGAATTGGTCGTACCGGACGTGCTGGCGAAAAAGGTTTAGCCATTAGCTTTGCCTGTGAAAAGTATGTGTTTAACCTCCCGGCCATAGAAGAATATATTAAACATCCTATTACTGTTAGTGAATATGATAAAAATGCGCTGCTGGACTCATTACCGGTCATGAAGGTAACAAAGTACAAAGCACATCCTAATAGCCGTAAAGATAATTATCACCGTACCCATAAGCGATAGAATGTGACCAGAAGCCGCTATACCATTATTGATCTTGGATCAAATAGCTTTCATATGCTGACCGTTGAAAGAACCAATAATGGTTTTAGCGTTTATGCTAAATCAAAACAGAAAGTACGCCTTGCTGCAGGCTTAGATGAACAATACAACATCAATAAAGAAACCATGCAGAAAGGCTTGGATTGTTTAACCAAGTTCAAAAATGAACTGTTAATTTTACAGCCAGTTAAAGTCCTTATTACCGCCACGGCGGCATTACGCCTGGCGAAAAATAAAGAATTTTTTATAAGCCAAGCAGAAAAAATATTGCAGCGCCCCATTAACTTAATATCCGGTCTGGAAGAAGCGCGGATCATTTATAAGGGTGTTGCATTTACTGAAAATATTTTATTCCCCCTGCTGGTGATTGATATCGGAGGAGCAAGCACCGAGTTAATAATAGGCGAGGGTACAACAGTAAAAATTGCTCACAGTTTAGATATGGGCTGTGTCACTTGGTTAAAAAAATATTTCCATGATAATCAGCTCAATGAAGAAAATTTCAGAAATGCCATTGAAAATGCAAAAAATGTAATACAGCCAGAAGCACAACAATATTTGCAGCAAGGCTGGTCGCGCACTATGGGCGCCTCCGGAACCATACAAGCGGTCCAGGAAATAAACAAACAACAGAAACTCAGTCCTGAAATCAACTTGCAGCTTTTATATCAAATCAAAGCATTGTGTATAAAAGCAGGGACGATTCAAAATTTGCATATTGATGGTTTAAAACCATCCAGAAAACCGGTTTTTGCCAGTGGACTGGCAATACTGATAGCGCTATTTGAAATATTAGCTATTCCATCGGTGCAGTGCTCAAAAGGTGCCCTGCGTGAAGGTTTAATTAGTATTTTATTATCAAATAGTACTGTTCCTACATTATCCATATGACATTAGTGCCAATAACAATATCTAGCTTTAAACAAGCAGTTGCTGCAGGAAAATAATTTTATCCTTGGATAACTTATTTAGATATTCAGTTTTTCAATTAAAACACAAATATCTTGAAACTGATAAATCCCGCTTTCGTACAACATCCCCAGTGTTTGATCCCCAGATAAAAGCTGATGCCACTCACACTAAGCACTATATCGGCTTGCTCCAATCGAGAGGGATAATTAACCAGTGCTAATCCCCTTTGGCAGAATAATATTCGAATAACCCGAGTCTTAACTTGCACTATCTATCTATAAAAAAATTTAACTAGGGTCATTCTAGTACTATTATCGCAAGAACACTTAATCTGAGTAGCCCTCTTGTTAATGATTGGATCTCACGTATTTATCTCATGGTTTCGATGGGTGAGCATAAAAACTTGCTACAGGGGCTCCTTCCTTGTTAAATAACATAGAAAATTTACATTAAAATATGTTATTTATCATATAGCTAATCCACAAGGAACGACCTTTTCTTGACATTAGTCAACAGGGATTATTCTGGATTTAATAGCCCAGCTTGTGCAAAACGCCGGCGATGGAACAGGACTCGCAGAGCTTGTCCGCTCATAAACCTTGGCTGGTGCCAAATTCGCCCTACTATCACATGATCTGAATGCCTGCGGCATGCTGTTAACCTTTCCCCATGTGAGAGTAGTCTTCGCGTCAAGCGCTTAAACGAAAAAATCCCTGCTAACGTAGTCAACAGGGATTTTTCGTTTATTAGGCGCTTGGCGATGGAACAGGGGTCGCAGAGCTCACCCGCTCGTGACACTTGCCTTCCGGCAAACTCGCCCTACTCGAGAGTAGGTCATGCATAAATCAGCAGAATTAAAAAAGCCCCACCAGAACTAACCAGTGGGGCTATTTTAATTAGGCGCTTGGCGATG
>DATBNI010000535.1:0-1845 GCA_036554425.1 Psychromonas sp. | reverse complement strand
GTAACATCTCTAATTTGTATATTTCCATTAAATCATATTTAAATGAGTATTGTATCAATAAATTTATTGTTCCGATAATGCAGAGAATTATCTGCAAGCATAAGTCAGAACAGATAAAAGCACTTGGTTTTATCCTTTACTGTCTGTGATTTTCCTGCTGATCACCCCATCCTGGCGTTTAAGCCGGATCATAGTGCCCCTGTTTATTTTCTGATAAAAACGTTCCTTTCACAGTGCTGATAACGGGCTTATTTTCAATCCCAATAATCATTTAGTGGTTTGATAAATAAGTTGATTCTTGGGGTGCGTCGCTTGATAAAATATAAACGCAAAATGTAAGTGAACAATATAATAAAATTAAAGTCTAACATTTAACCTGTTATTAAAACCAACCAGGCGTTAGCAGAGTGCCTTACAATAAGCAACTTGCACAGTGGCCCTGTTTCCTAATCTAGTTTGAATAAAGAACGACATATGAAAAATTTAAGCAGTATACAAGCTCTGATATTTGATTTAGATAACACCCTCGTCAGCTCGAAACTTAATTTTAAGTTGTTGAGGAATCTTCTAAATTGTCCGGACAGGATTGATATTTTAGATTTTATCAAGGCGATGAAATCAGCCCTTAGTATGAAAAAGGCAAACGATTTTATCGTTTCTCATGAGCTGTTAGATGCACTGACATCCTCCTTTTTACCGGGCTCAAAAAGTTTATTGTCCTTTACTGCCGAGCATAAATACCCTACAGGTATAGTCACTCGAAACTGCCAGCAGGCGGCTAAAATAAAATTGAAGAAAAATGCAATAAACGTGGATATTTTAATAACGCGTGAAGACTATCCGGCCAAACCCAATCCCGAAGCATTAATTTCAATCGCGCGATTATGGGGAATAGATTGTCAAAATATAGTCTATGTGGGTGATCATTTTTATGATGTGCAGGCGGCAAATAATGCGGGGATGATTTCTTGTCTTATTACCCATAATATGGAGCTTTCGTTTAAAGACAGAGCACATTTGGTTTTTAATGACCTGCATGAATTAGAAAATGCGCTAAAAAAAAGCCAGCCTGTGATGGAAAGTGGTCAGCCTTATGATTCGATAAAATGGCTGCACTGAGTACAGCCCCTTTATTAAAGCCGGCATGCAGATAACAGTAGACTGCTCTGCTGCGTAAGTAGCTAAATATAAAAGTATAAAATTATTTTTTCTGTTGATGAAACAGTGAGCTAAAGCACTATATTTAACATATTTTTTTGAAAACAAAGGTAACAAACTTAGATTTTTGACTACTCTTAAACAAGGGTAATGAGATTGAATTAGTTATCCACTAACACATTTTGGAAAATATCACGGGTAGAACAACCAACTGTTGGTTGTTTGAACCTTGCCTATGATCAGGGGGAATTATGAGTCTTTTAGAGCACTATCGTCAGCGTTACGAGAATGTCAAAGAAGAAGAGCTATCCGTTCAGGAATATCTGGAGCTATGTAAGAAGGATCCTGGTGCCTATGCTTCTGCGGCAGAAAGAATCTTAATGGCGATTGGTGAGCCTGAACTGATAGATACTGCTCGCGATCCCCGTTTAAGTCGAATTTTTTCCAATAAAGTCATCAAGCGCTATGCCACATTTGATGATTTCTACGGTATGGAAGAGTGCATTGAAAATATTGTTGCCTATTTTAAACATTCAGCGCAGGGCCTGGAAGAGCGGAAACAAATTATTTATTTGCTGGGCCCCGTGGGTGGTGGTAAATCATCATTAGCAGTAAAGCTAAAATCACTGATGGAAAAAGAACCTATATACTGCATTAAAGACTCTCCGGTGTTTGAATCACCACTGA
>DATBNI010000529.1:0-5157 GCA_036554425.1 Psychromonas sp. | reverse complement strand
CTTCGTCCCCAGGCTTTGAGCCTTTTGGCGATCTATGCCTTGATGCAGTCATAAACTGGTCCTTACCGATCACCCATCGGACACCTAAAACGGTGATTAAATTAATTAATGCTTTTTAACTTAACTAAAACAACTCCCTTTTATTGTGCCGTCTTGGTCTGAAAATCATCATCAGCAATACTTTTTATCGTCCCCATTTGGTGCAACAACAAAATAATTTAACATTCTTAGGGCAAATAGACATGCAAAAAAACAAATGAAAAATATAACATGTTGATAAAAAACAGATTAAAAATATGGCATTGTTTTTGCTACTTATCTAGCATGTAAATTACTTGTTAATTGCATGCTGATTTTATCTGCCGGTTGTATGCCATGGCTAGATGGATGAACCTGGCTTGGACTAGGGGTTACCAAACAATATTAATTTTGTTTCATGCACATTCAGTATTTAAAATTATTAGGGATAGTTTTATGAAGAAAATAGACGTAACTGAACTTATTTTTGCTGCCAAAAATGACAATGACTTATCTTGGCAAGCAATTGCAGATGCAGCAGGGATGTCAGTGGTTTGGACAACCTCAGCCTGTTTAGGCATGAATAGCTGTTCATCTGAGGTAGCCGATAAACTTGTTGAATTTTTAGGCTTACCGGAAGACGCAAAATCAGTGCTAATGGCATATCCAACTAAAGAGTGGGATAAATCAGTACCGCAAGATCCATTAGTTTATCGATTATACGAAGTTGTTGGTGTCTACGGAGAGACCTTAAAAGAAGTGATTCAAGAAAAATTTGGTGACGGTATTATGAGTGCTATCGATTTTTCTATGGAGGTTGAAAAAGAAGAAAACCCTAAAGGTGATCGCGTCATTTTAACCCTGAATGGTAAATTTCTACCCTATAAAGCCTGGTAAATTTTTATTGTTAAAGCCTAGTAGGGACACAATATTTTTTACGCATAAGTAAAAATCAGCTGTCGTCTGTATTGCCTTTGTAATCAAGATGCACATTATTAAATAATTTAATCTTAAAAGTGAGATCTTAAATGTCTTATATTGAACCGAGTGAATTTGTTACCAAAATGGTTGATTCTGGAGAACAAAAAATATACATGTCTACTAAAGACACCCTTATTCGCGCTTTCATGGCGGGGGCTATTTTAGGTCTGGCAGCCATTTTTGCGATAACTGTGGCAACAAAAACAGGCAGCCCAATATTAGGAGCCTGTCTTTTCCCTGTCGGTTTTATTATGTTGTATTTAATGAAGTTTGACTTACTAACCGGTGTATTTACACTTGCGCCGCTGGCGTTATTTGATAAACGCCCTGGGGTAACCTTTGCGGGTGTCATGCGCAATTGGGGGTTGGTCTTTATTGGTAACTTTGCCGGCGCATTAACAACCGCTTTTTTCATGTCTTTTATTTTAACCTATGGTTATTCAACGGACGGCGGTGCTATCGCCGCTAAAGTAAGCAGTATTGGTGAATCAAGAACCCTAGGTTATCAAGCTCATGGTATAGGGGGTTGGGTAACTATCTTTATTCGCGGTATGTTGTGTAACTGGATGGTCTCAATGGGGGTTGTCGGCGCAATGATCTCAACCTCAGCTGGTGCTAAAATGGCAGCCATGTGGATGCCCGTTATGTTGTTCTTCTACATGGGATTTGAGCATTCAATTGTCAATATGTTTTTATTCCCTTTCTCTATGATTATGGGCGGTAACTTTACCGTGACTGATTACCTGTTATGGAACGAAGTACCTACTGTGCTTGGTAACATCGCGGGTGGTTTATTACTTGTGGCTTTACCCTTGTATTACACTCATGTAAAAACATCACCTGTGCGTAAACTTGCTTAATAGAAAGGTTTAATTAACACCTTTAAAGCGCCAAAGTGATAACACTTTGGCGCTTTATATATATATTGGCTGTAAAATTATCCGCACAAAGAGAATGAAAAATGCCCCATGCATCAGGATGTAAATAATGAGCCAACCCTTAAGTGTTAGTATTGGGCAAGCAACCAACAAAGGTGTAAAAGAAATTAACCAGGACGCTATGGGTTATTTAATTCCCCAGGAGCCGTTATTAAGCACTAAGGGCATTGTGTTAGCGATGGCAGATGGTATCAGCTCAAGTAAGGTTAGCGGCATTGCCAGTAATACCGCCGTTGCTAGTTTTATAGATGATTATTATTGTACTTCGGATGCCTGGGCTGTTAAAACATCGGCACAAAAAGTCATTAAGTCGATTAATTATTGGTTGTATGCGCAAACCCGCAACAGCCCCTACCGCTTTGAAAGAGATAAAGGCTATGTTGCTACTTTTAGCGCATTAGTGCTGAAATCCAATACTGCGCATTTATTCCATTCGGGTGATACCCGTATTTTCCGGCTTTCAGGTAACCAATTAGAGCAGTTAACTGAGGATCATCGGCGGGTTGTTTCCCCGGAGGTAAATTATTTAACGCGCGCCTTAGGCATTGAGCAAATATTAGAAATTGACTATCACAGTGAAACCATTGAAAAAGGTGATCTGTTTCTTATTGCGACCGATGGGGTATATGAATTTATCAGACACCAGCAAATATTGGCCAGTATTGCTGACTCGGAAACCTTAGACATTGCCGCCCAACAGATCATCACAGAAGCCATTTCCGCCGGAAGTGATGACAACCTCAGCATTCAAATTGTCCGTATTGAACATGTACCAAACTATCAACTCAGTGAAGTTCAGCAGCATATTACTCTGCTGCCACTGCCGCCTAGATTAGCGCCCAGAATGCTGTTTGATGGTTATGAAATACTGCGTGAAATATATATCAGCAGCCGCAGCCATGTTTTTTTAGCGCTAGACAGTGAAAGCCGGCAAACCGTTGTGATTAAAACGCCTTCAACGGAATTACGTAATAACAGGAAATATCTTGAAGGTTTTATGCTGGAAGAGTGGATAGCTAAGCGCCTTAATAATCCGCATGTCGCTAAAGCAATAGAGCCGACACGCAAGCGACATTTTTTATATTTAGTGAGCGAGTATATTGACGGTATTACCCTGACACAGTGGATGATTGATAACCCGAAACCGAGCATTAACCAAGTTAGAGCTATTATTGAGCAAACGGCAAAAGGATTGCAGGCGTTTCACCGGCAAGAGATGGTCCATCAAGATTTGCGCCCCAATAATATTATGATTGATAGTAATAACATTGTTAAAATTATTGATTTTGGTTCAACCTTTATTGCGGGTGTGACGGATATCAAAAATGAAGAAGCAGTGCGCGGCACTATGCGCTACTCAGCGCCGGAATACTTTTTGGGAGAAGTCGGCAGCCGACGTTCGGATATATACGCATTAGCAGTAGTTACTTATCAAATGTTATCGGGGCGTTTTCCATACCATGCTGAAATAGCACAGGTTAGAAGCCTTTCTGCACAGCGTCGTTTAGTTTATAAAAGTTTAATTAATGATGATATCGAATTTCCAATCTGGATTGATGACACACTGCGTAAAGCATTAAAGGTTGAACCGCTAAAACGTTACGGAGAGTTATCAGAATTTTTACATGATCTGCACCATCCCAATAAAGCTTTTATATCCCGTACAAACCGGCCACTAATAGAGCGAAATCCTGTCATGTTCTGGCAGGGTGTCAGTTTTATTTTACTGTTAATCATTGTTATTCAATTGGCAGTCTAATGTTTTAAGCTATTATAAATGGTTGTGCCGCAGGCTAATGCGCACAGCCAAACCTTTTTGGTTTAATTCAGGATTTAGCATTGTCGCTTTCCAGCCTTTTTGCCTTCAACTCTTTCAGCGGATTTTCTCAAGGTCAGCCTTCGCTTGTAGCAGTAGATTTTACTTTTTTTGTTGGTATTCCGCCCTCGACGGCGTGTAGATGATGAGAAACCGAAAGGTAGTTTCGCAGTTCGAAGAAATCATGCTCTTTCAACAGCAAAATAAAAGTAAGCAAAAGAATGCCGTTCCGACACGTTTTTTATTCTAATCCGCCCAATAACTTTTTAACGCACCAGAATGGCTGATGCTGAATATATTTCTGATTTAGTGGTTGCTTTAGAGAAGGGGATAGTAGCGAAGAGTGCTAAAAATATAAAAAATATGAAGGGACCGAAGAGAAATTTGAAAATTATACGTAAAAACTATATGAATTTTTCCAATTACTAACAAACGAATTAGCCCCAATACAAGATTCATTTATGATGAAATAATACGCTTTACATTCACTCTTTTGTGCGTACTGTCATGTGAAATACGGCTTACCAAATGTTGAGGCTTTAACCGAGATCGTTCCTGATGATAATTTTGATTTTAACTTTCCTAAAATTAATAAAAGTTATTATTTTTGTCAGAAGCCCATGAGAATCAGGAAGATAATGAGGTATATGCAGAGTATGTAAAATCATGCTTATCAAGTACTACAAAATCACCCCAAAGAAGAAAGAGATTTTATATCAACGCTAGTTGAGGAAAGAAAAGCGGGGACATAAGACTTTTTATTAATAAACCAAAGAGTGCGGCTACGGATCCCGTCTATTTTTCTTGCAGTGAATAACTGTTTTAGCAAGTGGGAACACGACGTTTCCACTAAGCTCGGCACGCACAGGGATGTGCGTGCCGAGCTTAGTGCGTTAAAAACAGCTGGGCAATGAAAGATCAAAAAATGGCTCGGGCAGTGTTTCTTTTGGGCGAGTTATACGGCAGCATAATGTCACGAGCGGACTAAGCTCCGCGTGACCTGTTTTCTTTGGCTGTGCAAAGAGCAGGACTCTCTCGAACTGCGAAACTGTGTTTCGGTTTCCCATCATCTACACGCCGTCAAGGGCGGAATACCAACAATGAAAGTTAAACCAAAAGCTCACAAGCGAAGGCTTACAAATAACTAATACGGTATTTACATTACCACGCAGAGCGTGGGAACGAGGGTATCGCTAGCCGGAGAAATATTGCCACTTCTTGATAATAGATATCCAACTAACGATTTAATTTAGAGATTATAAATATGAAGCGACTTAACTGACTTCAATCACGATTTTACCGCGCGTTCTCCCCGATTGACTTTGCTTATGTGCATCAACGATTTGTTCAAGTGAAAAACGGTGTTCGATAAACGGGGTTAGTTTGTTTGCTTCAACTAAGGTA
>DATBNI010000621.1:0-3135 GCA_036554425.1 Psychromonas sp. | reverse complement strand
GCCAAGGACAGTTTATAACCTGAGGTTATTAACTGTCCTTGGCGCGGCAACGTCCCTAATATACCTGTTAATTCAAATGGTTGTTTATAATAATTATGGCCGCGATTGGAATATCAACCCTATACCTTATACAACATTTGTTGCTTCAATAGCAATTATATCCATCTACTTTTTACTGCAAAGTAAGACTTTCAAACAGCGTTCTTTATGGCTGCTAACCTTTATTGCAACCTTGGCCCCTATGTTTTTCTCTCAAGTACGCGGGCTGTGGCTTGCATTAACTATTGCAATACTATTACTTGCAATAAAATCAATCATTAATAATAAAAAATCTATTTTCTTATTAATAGCACTCATACTAATTTTGGCAATTCCAAGTTATTCAATGTCAGGGAAACTGATACAGCGCTTTGAAACGACTAAAATTGAGATGCAGAAGATTTCATCCGGTAATTTAGAAACCTCCATAGGCCTGCGCCTGCAGATGTGGAAAGCCGCTCTTTATTTGAGTACAGAGTCACCCTTAATAGGATTAGGTGATACCCATATGGAGCGTAAGAAAGAGTTGGCAGAGCAAGGTATCATATCCTCCTCTATTATTGATTTTTCACATTACCATAATCAGTTTATAAATGATCTGGTGAAATACGGAATAGTTGGTCTCTTTCTCCTGCTCAGCACCATTTTTTTACCTCTCTATTATTTCTTTAAAAATGACAGCAAGTATAAATGGCCGGGTTTTCTAGTTGTATTGATTTTTGTGGTCGCAGCATTAACAGATGTGCCCTTCCAGCATGCACAACCGTTAACATTTTATTTTATAGTCATGTACATTACATTCTGCACAAACGCCCCCCCATTAACAAAGCGAGAAATACAATGAACATTCTGATTTTCAGCTCCTACAAACACGCTTGGAACAGCGTTCGACCAGAAGCTGAAATGTTTATCGGCTTTGCTCAACAGGGCCATAAAGTCACTATCGCCACACAAGGTGATGCTGAGTATGTAACGCGTTTTCGGGATAACGGCATTAAGGTCATGGATTGTTTCCCCAGCAGGAAAATTTGCCTTAAAACCATTAAAACCCTGCATCGCGAATTAATAGATGGTGATTATGATATCTGCTACGCCTTTAATTCAAAAACCATCCCCAATGCGGCCTTTGCCTGCATAGGTACAAAAGCCAAGTTAATCGCTTATCGCGGCACGACAGGCGGTTTATACCGCCATGATCCCAGCGCTTACCTAACCCAACTGCACCCCAGAGTAGATGGTATAGTCTGTGTTTCTAATGCGGTACAAAAAGATATTGCCAAACGAGTCTGGAAAAACAAACAAAATGTAGTGACTATTTATAAAGGCCATCAACTAGACTGGTATCAGGTGCCTGCCACATTACGCAGTGAATTTGGCTTATCCGATAAGAATATTATTGCAGTTTGTGCGGCACATGTTCGCCCCAGTAAAGGTATTTCAATTCTACTGCAGGCAACGCATTTTATTAATAACCCGAACTTCCATTTAATATTGGCCGGCAGTGGATATGAGCCTTATTTTGATGAGATGAAAGCCAGCCCGATGGCTGATAGAATCCATTATATTGGTCACCGAACTGATATCCCATCATTAATGACCATGGCAGATTTTCAGGTGCAGCCCTCAATTAGCGGTGAAGGTTTACCCAGAACCATTATTGAGGCGATGGCCAATGGCACCCCTTCTGTAGTAACGACCACAGGCGGCTCCCCTGAACTGGTTATCGATGATGAAACGGGTTATATAGTTGCGGCAGGAGACGCCAAAGCTTTTGCTGATGCGATGAATAAATTAATATCAGATCCGGAAAAGATAAAGTTAATGAGCCTGGCCGCTCAACGACGCTTAGATCAAGAGTTTAATGCTAAAAATACCGTTGAAAGACATTTAGACTTTTTTACACAATTATTAGCTGAATAATAAAGAATTAATGTTACCTTAAAAGTTTCATATGCATAATTAAAACGAGTATGACGGGCAACTTTATTAACTCACTTCTTAGATGTAATATCGGCTGCTCCATATCTATTAACATCATCAACAGTGTAGGACGAGTCAGCTTCTTCGCTTTGATAAGATCATTTGTAATCATCTACGATTTTCATCAGAATATCATTCTGATTACGAGTGATCTCATTCACTTTTTTATCGCTGCTTAAATAAACCTCTGAAGTCGCAATAATAGCTTTTAATTCGCCAATTAATTTAGCGTACTTCTCCGGATTAGCAGGGATAACAGAAATATTAATTTCGACCACTTAGGCTTAATTGCGAATGATTTACTTAATATTTTTTTCGCACCAACCTCGACAAGTTTAGGTAATTTCATTCTCTTTTGACTAATAAAGGTTAATTCGTGAAATTTAAGTTTAATCTCCATACATTCAGTAAAGTCATACCATTTTTCCTCGCGGAATAGAGGAGAAAACTTAACCGCAATCCAAGGAATTCTCATCGCATCAGAAACAATCGCACCATGCATAGCTTCTGTTACAATTTTCCGACAGCTCCTCAATTGCTCCAAAAAATTTTCAACTGGTTGCTTAGCTGAAATAAACTGAATGCCAAGTTTATTGCATATCAGCTGCCAATCTACAAACTGCTCACTTCCATGATGTGGGATAAAACCGATATCAAATTTTTTTTCAACTGAAGCTAGCTGTATATTGCGAAGTAGATAAGCACCATCGCCAATTGCTAAGCTTTTATTCAGCCCCAGCTTTTTTGCCGTTCTAGGTCCTCGAACGCCGTATACTTTGCATTTTTCAGATAAAATGGGCGAATCCTCTCCCCACACTCCCGATGAAAAAATAACAATTTCTTTTGCATCTGCCAGTTGAATATCGAGCCGTTTTTTAGTTAAAACAGTACCAATACCTACAAAATAAACGCCATCTTGTTTTTTAAATATCTCACTCCCCATTAATTGCGGCCACAACCAGGGATTAAGATCATCTCCAAAGTTTAGCGTCTTAGAGCGACAATATTCAATAATCATGATTCACCTGGATTTTTATTCTTGTTATTTTCCAGCAACCACAAACCGGCATATTTATTAAAATTGCCCTGCGCATAACGCATTGCAACAATAAAACC
>DATBNI010000496.1:0-3213 GCA_036554425.1 Psychromonas sp. | reverse complement strand
TACCTTTACAGGTTTTAAATCAAGTTCATCGTTCTACCCGCAATGCGGCGCTATTATTTTCACAAACACAAGTAGTGCAGATGGCCAAGACCCCAATGATTTATCTGGCGATATTCTTGTTGAGCATTGTGAATTTAAAATATTTCACCCACTAGGTAGTTATGGCAGAAACGCCGATCCTGCCAACTACTATGCTGGCGATCCCAACAACGGATTTAAGATATTTACTGTATTTGCATTCGGTCCTTTTGAAGCAGATCAGTATGAAAATACTGGCCGCAACTGCACGATTCGTGATTGCCGGATTAAAGAAGGCCACAATGCGTATGGCTTCTGGGTATGGGCAACCTACAACGCAGTCTTTGATAATCTAGTAGCTGAAAGTTTTGTTACTAAAGCTACTGAGGTTGACACTGGCACTATTCTTGGTGGTGGTGTGCCATTCATTCGACACCATCAATTCCGCACAGAAGGTGCCAAAGTCACTAACTGTTACTTCAGAGCTAGACCAAGTAGTGAGCGTACTGAAGCAGGTTTTGAAGGATCAGGTAACTTTATTCACTTTGTTCAAAATATTGACGAGGATTTAGCCAAAGGTGAATACATTGTAGCCAACAATGTCATCACTCATGGCGGCGGAGACCCTGTTTATACAGTAGATACTAATATTATTTTAGTTTATGCCTACGGTAATTTTATTTATGACGGCAATATCTTTGACGGCCATGATGGAGAAAGCAATGGCGGTACAGGTATTTTCCATGCATTAGGTAATGGATCGACAGGCGGTGGTGTAGGTTCCATTGTTATTAGCAACAACATTTGGGGTAAATGGTCAACAACCAACAACATTCAAATAGCTACCGGTAACGAAAATGGCGCTTATAATAGGCGCTTTGAACAAGTTTCTATTACAAACAACCTATCATTAAGCCAAGCGCAGTATTTCTTATTTTTAGGAAGCAACTCTACTTCCACTTATGACGGCGTTAAATTACTTAATGTTTCTAACAACATTATTGATGGTACTTATTCAACTTGGGATAAAACAAGCACAAACTCTACTGCTATATATTTAAAAGGTGGCACTGAAACAACTGACAATTATGTTGTTGCCCATAACCAAATTCGTTCTAAGTATTTTGGCATTAGAGATATTACAACTAATGCTAATGTGAATACTTTTGGCAATAAATTCATAGATGTTACTGACCACTTTAGTCAATCCGGCATCGAAGAAATTATTTCTGGACATGAGCAAGGATCTTATTCGGCTGAATTTCAGGGTTCTTCTGAATGTCAAGTAAGAGTCAGAGAGCTTTCAGGAGACAAAGTAATTAGACTTTATGCTCAATCTGCCAACCAGTATTTACAAGCTACAGATAGAATTAACTTTTACACTGATGGTGATAATCAAGTCGTATTAGATGATGGCGTTTTCCGCCCCGCTGTTGATGGCGACATAACGCTTGGCACAGGCACTTTTAAATTTGGTCAGATTTATTCGACATCTGGATCAATAAGCACTTCAGATGAGCGCAATAAGCAAGACATTGCTGTTCTTGAGCAAGCTGAATTAAGAGTGGCTACGGCGCTTAAAGGTTTGATCAAGAAGTTCAAATACAAATCTGCTGTGGCTGACAAGGGTGATGATGCCAGGACACACATTGGAGTTATTGCCCAAGAAGTTAAAGCTGCCTTTGAGGCTGAGGGACTTGATCCATTTGAATATGGCATCTTGTGCTTAGACACATGGGAAGATCAATACAGCTACAACCTTGATAACGAGGAAGTGCTAACAAAAGAAGCTGGCGAAGAGTATGCAATTCGCTACGATGAATTGTTTGCCTTTATTATCGCTGCGCTTTAAGGAGATGATTTATGACCATTAAACAACACGGCGGCATCTTTGGTCGCAACCCGAAATTCAACAATGTAACAGCAGAGAGCCTGATCATTGCTGGAAATGCAGTGCCAGATGCAAGCACGATCTTAGTTGATGGCGATATCGGCTCGACTGTTCAGGGCTATGATGCAGATACCGCAAAGTTAGACGTTGCCCAGACGTTTACTGCGGCGCAAACATTTAATGAAAACATTGTCATGGCTAACACGAAAGGCATCGACTTCAGCGCAACTGCAAACAGTAGCGGAACGATGGAAAATGAACTCTTTGACGACTATGAAGAAGGCGTCTGGACTCCTGGTTATGCTCCCGCTTCAGGCGCATTTACTTCAATATCTGTCGTGACTTCTGGCACATACACTAAAATTGGTCGAATGGTCTACGTTTATGGAACTCTGAGAACCACAGAAGTTACTATTGGTACGGCAAGTGGTGATTTGGAAATAACGGGGTTGCCGTTTGCTGCTGCTGGTACAGGCGGTGGTTTTGCAATAGACCAACAAGCCTGGTCATTGGCAACCGATAAACTATCGCCTAGGATGCACGTTTCAACAGGAAACACATATGTCAAAATGTATGACAACACGATGAATGGGTCATCATTTCCAAATGGGTATGTTGGTGTGTCTGATATGAGAACAGCCGCTGGCAGCTTTAATAATCTAATTGCTTTTTATGTAATTTATATAGCTTGATAGGAAATAAATTATGTCTTTAACTAAAGAAACATTAAATGACAAGATCGAGGTGGTGCGTATGGATGCTGGTTACCCAGTGATCCAAGTACGCACTGCGACAATTATCAAAGAGGATGGCGTAGCAGTAGGCAAGAAATTCCATCGCCGTACCGTAACACCAGGCGATGATTTCCTTGCAGAGCAAGACGCTGATGTGTTGGCGATCATCCAAACAACATTTGATGCTGATGCACAGGCAGCATACGCAGCACATCTAGCGTCATTGGAGGTGCCAAATGGCTGAACTCACTAGCAAATCAATCAGCGCAGAAAACACATTCACCGATGCAGTCTTGATTCGCGCCGGCTACTTCAGCCTGTCCATATCTGGACTTTCTGACTCAACAGTGACAGTGCAAAAGTCATATGACCAAGACACGATCACCAACTGGGAAGACGTGGACACGTTCACTGCGTCGAGTGAAGAGGTCGGCTTTGAGCCAGAAGACGTGTACTACCGTGCGGGTATCAAGACAGGTGACTATGGATCTGACACTGTTACAATCCGCATAGGTTACAACGACTTACCAAACGGATAGCAGGAGCCGTAGTATGAGCCAAGAGATTGAT
>DATBNI010000490.1:0-1889 GCA_036554425.1 Psychromonas sp. | reverse complement strand
TGTATTAGAAGCCATTGGCGGGGCTATTACGCTTAACTACGGCTTTGAAAATTCCGCCTGGGCTATTTTGGCTGTGACCTTGATTATCTTTTTTACCGGGCTGCCGATCAGTTATTACGCGGCAAAATATGGAGTGGATATCGACCTGCTCAGCCGCGGTGCCGGATTCGGTTATATAGGTTCAACCATTGCCTCCCTTGTCTATGCTTCTTTTACTTTTATCTTTTTTGCCCTTGAAGCCTCCATTATGTCAATGGCGCTGCAGATTATGTTTGGATTGCCCTTATCAATAGGTTATATCGTCAGCGCATTATTGGTCTTGCCTTTAGTGACGCATGGTATTACCTATATCAGCCGTTTTCAGGTGTGGACGCAGCCCCTGTGGATTGCGCTGCAGCTGCTGCCGCTGTTTTTTGTTTTTACCCACGCAGACAGTCAGCTCGATGCCTGGCTTCACTTTACCGGCAAGGCAGGGGAATCCGGCGGTTCATTTAACCTGATATTGTTCGGCGCGGCGTCTGCTGTTTTGTTATCTTTAGTGGCACAGATTGGCGAACAAGTGGATTTTTTGCGTTTTTTACCCGAAAAACCGCAACAGGGGGCGTGGCGCTGGTGGCTGGCGCTGATTGCTGGTGGACCGGGCTGGATTGTTTTTGGCGCACTGAAATTGTTGTTAGGATCCTTTCTCGCCTATTTTGCGCTGCAGCAGGGAATAGCTGAGGATCTTGCGGGCGATCCCGCGCATATGTATCAGCTTGCCTACAGTTATGTTTTTGCCAGTCCCCAGGTAAGTATGATTGTCGCCTGCTCCTTTGTGGTCATTTCGCAGTTAAAAATCAATGTCGCTAATGCCTATGCGGGATCGCTGGCATGGTCAAACTTCTTTTCGCGGGTGACCCTTAATCATCCCGGCCGAGTGGTGTGGATGTTATTTAATGTTGCTATTGCTTTATTGCTGATGGAGCTTGGGATTTACCAAACTATTGCCAGCATGCTGTCGGTTTATTCGGTACTTGTCTTAGCCTGGCTGAGCTCGGTGGTTGCCGATCTTGTTATTAATAAACCCCTGGGGATCAGCCCCAGGCATATTGAATTTAAACGTTCACATTTGTACGATATTAATCCGGTCGGTGTCGGTTCAATGCTGATAGCGTCATTGGCCGGCTTCAGCGCACATCTGGGCTGGTATGGTGAAACCATACAAGCGTTGGCGTCGTTCATTGCCTGTTTTTTACCTTTTATCACAGTGCCCCTGATAGGCTGGTTGAGCAAAGGTAAATATTATTTAGTGGAAAGCAATAAACCTGCTGTTTATGAGATCACTAAATGTCATATTTGCGAAAATGCCTTCGATCCTGAAGACATGACTTTTTGCCCTGCCTACGGCAAAGCGATCTGCTCCCTGTGCTGCAGTTTAGATGTGCGTTGTGGTGATCAGTGTCGCCCCAACGCCACGCTATCAAAACAGGCACATGATTTTTTCAGCCGTTTTTTAAGCGCGCAGCTGTTTACAAAATTAACCACCCCCCTGAGCCAGTTTATGGCAGTGACTTTTGCCTTAAGTTTTATCGGTGCCGGCATTTTGTTTTTGATATATCTGCATCTCCCTGTGGATGATCCCCGCGTCAAGGAGGTCTTTGCCAGTACTCTGGTGAAAATATTTTTTCTGCTGCTTATTATCATCGGGGTGGTGAGCTGGCTGTTTATTTTGGCGCGCAGTGGCAATCAGACTGCGTTAAAAGAGTTACGCTCCCAGACCAATGCGCTGGCCAAGGAGATCAACGCCCATGAACAGACGTCATCTGCGCTGCAGGTGGCTAAAGAGGTGGCGGAAGCGGCCAATGAAGCGAAAAGCCGTTATCTGGCCGGATTAAGTCACGAACTGCGCA
>DATBNI010000476.1:0-9852 GCA_036554425.1 Psychromonas sp. | reverse complement strand
TTTCTCTTCAGAATAAATCAATAAAGGTTTTGCCTCACCATCAATGACATTTTCATCAATAACCACTTTGCTGACATTTTTTACCGAGGGTAAGTCATACATAGTATCAAGCAATACCGCTTCAACAATTGAACGCAGTCCCCGTGCACCGGTTTTGCGGCCCATCGCTTTTTGCGCCATTGCGATTAATGCGTTTTCCCTAAACTCAAGCTCGACATTTTCTAATGCAAATAATGCGGCGTATTGTTTAGTGATTGCATTTTTCGGTGCGGTTAATATCTCAACTAATGCGTGCTCATCTAATTCGGCTAATGTTGCAACAACAGGTAACCGCCCGATAAACTCAGGAATCAGGCCGTATTTAATTAAATCCTGAGGCTCCACTTTTTTGAAGGTTTCACTGAGCGACGCTTTTGAATCTTTATCTCTTACGGTTGCACCAAAACCAATGCCAGTGCCTGTCTCAACACGTTGTTCAATGATGCCATCTAAACCGGAGAATGCACCACCACAAATGAACAGTATCTTGGAGGTATCCACCTGGATAAACTCTTGATTTGGATGTTTGCGTCCCCCCTGAGGCGGAATAGAAGCAACCGTGCCTTCGATCAATTTCAATAACGCTTGTTGTACACCTTCTCCCGACACATCACGCGTGATAGACGGATTTTCCGACTTACGGGTTATCTTATCAATTTCATCGATGTAGATAATACCGTGTTGCGCTTTTTCAGGATCGTAATCACATTTTTGTAACAGCTTCTGAATAATGTTTTCAACATCTTCACCAACATAACCCGCTTCAGTGAGTGTTGTTGCATCGGCCATAGCAAAGGGTACGTCTAATAAGCGCGCCATTGTTTCTGCCAGCAGGGTTTTACCGCTGCCCGTTGGACCAATCAGGAGAATATTACTTTTACTAAGCTCAACACCATCAGAAACAGCGCCGTGTTTTAAACGCTTATAATGGTTATATACCGCAACCGCCAATACCTTTTTGGCGGTGTCTTGGCCAATGACATAATCGTCCAGGTTGGCACGAATTTCATGCGGTGTTGGTAATTTTTTATCACTCTTTGGCGATTCGTTTGAACTGCTTATCTCTGCAATCTCTTCTTTGATAATATCATCACAAAGATCAACACATTCATTACAAATATAAACAGAAGGACCGGCAATCAGTTTTTTTACTTCGTGCTGACTTTTTCCACAAAAAGAACAATAAAGTAAGCTATTGCTATCATTTTTATTTGGCATTTTTTTTCCTTTACTTATTTTCTTTGCGTTAACACTGAATCAACAATGCCGTATTCTACTGCTTCATTTGCGCGCATAAAATTATCACGATCTGTATCTTGCGCGATGATTTCAATATCTTTACCCGTATGAAAGGCTAATAATTCATTCATGCGATGTTTGGTCGCAAGTATTTCTTTAGCATGAATTTCAAAATCAGAAGCTTGACCTTGGAATCCGCCTAATGGTTGATGAATCATCACTTTTGCATTGGGTAAACAATGACGCTTACCCGGCGCACCACTGGCTAACAAAAAGGCCCCCATACTCGCAGCCATGCCCATACAAACAGTACTCACATCGGGTTTTATAAACTGCATGGTATCGTATATTGCCATCCCGGCACTGATTGAGCCGCCCGGTGAATTTATGTAGATAAAGATGTCTTTTTCCGGACTTTCTGATTCTAAAAATAATAACTGTGCCGCAATGACGTTCGCCACGTGATCTTCAACAGGTCCGGTCAAAAAGATAACACGCTCTTTTAATAAACGTGAATAAATATCATAAGAACGCTCTCCTTTTGCTGTTTGTTCCACAACCATAGGAATAAGCGCGTTACTAATTGGATCGGTATTTCCAGCAAATGGATTTGACATGTTTGACTTCTACCCTAATAAATTAAATTAAATTGCTAATACACTGAATGTAAAATGGCCCGAGTGAAATCACTCGAGCCATTGAAAGCTAATACCCGAACGCCTGAGAATTAAAAGTCTTTTATTTCTGCGTTGTATATCGGGTATAAGAATTGCTTAATAGGACTCTATTAAGCAACCACTTTATTCATAACTTCATCGAAGGATTTGTTCAGTTCCGTTACTTTAGCTTTTTCAATGATAAAATCAACTGCTTGCTCTTCTAATGCAACATTTTCCATGTTTTGCATCATTTCTTTGTTATTTTTGTAGTATGCAATAACTTCCGCAGGGTTATCATAAGCTGATGCGGCAGATTCAATTAATGCAGTCACTTTTTCTTGATTAACTGTCAATTCATTAACTTTGATGACTTCACCTAACAGAAAACCTACTTTAACGCGTTTTTCAGCTTGTTCTTTAAACAGTTCAGCGGGTAATTCAGGTAAGTTTTCAGGATCCATTTCTTTACCGTAACGTTCCATTGCCTGCTTGCGTAAAAGAGTAATTTCTTCTTCAACTAACGCCTTAGGTATTTCAAGTTCATTGTTTTCAACCAGAGCGTTCAATACTTTATCTTTAACGCTATTTTTAAGTGCCTGATTGAGTTCACGCACCATATTTTGTTTTATATCATGTTTTAATGTGTCTAATTCGCCATTTTCCACACCAAATTTTTGGACAAATTCAGGCGTAATTTCTGGCAGAATTTGTTGTTCAACTTTAGACAGTTTAATGGCAAACTGTGCAGATTTACCTTTAAGTTGTTCCGCATGGTATTCTTCTGGAAAGTTTACATCGATAGTAAATTCACTGCCAGCGGCATGACCAACAATACCGGCTTCAAAACCGGGGATCATTTTACCGCTGCCTAATACAATGTCGAATCCTTCAGCTTTTCCGCCTTCGAATACTTCACCATCAATAGAGCCTTCAAAATCAAGTGTAACTTGGTCATCATTTGCAGCTTCGCGTTCAACAGCATTCCACTCGGCATGTTGTTTACGCAGCGTCTCAATCATTTTATCCAGATCAGATTCAGTGACTTGTGCAGAATCTTTCTCAACGGATAATTCTTCTAATGCATTCAATGTTACTTCTGGGTAAACTTCAAATGTCGCAGTAAAAGTAAAGTCTTGACCTTTTTCACGCGCATGAGGTTCAAAAGTAGGGCGGGCTGCCAAGTTAAGTTTTTCAGTCATCACAGCTTCAGAGAAGTTGCGCTGCATTAATTCACCAGCAACTTCTTGGAAAATACTCGCGCCAAAACGCTTAGTGACAACAGAAGTGGGCACTTTACCTGGGCGAAAACCATCAACACGTTGTGTTTTAGCTAAATGATGAACGCGGCTATCAAACTCTTTATCAAATGCTTCAGCAGCAATAGTGACAGTAAGCTTGCGCTCTAGACCTTGTGTTGATTCAACAGAAACTTGCATTTTATTTCCTTTATCTTTTTGACGTTAATAAATTAAGTTAGCCAGTTCAGCCCATCTTCGATGATGAGTTAAACTTCTAAGGAATTATCGTTTTTAAACAACAACATATATTAAAATAACACCTCAGTAAATTATGGAGTTCAATTTCAATGATGAAATTTAAGACCCACCATTATAGACACTGTTGATGCTTTAGTCGAGTCTTACAAAAAATGAAAAATTGCAAGCAGATAATAATTTCTAAGATTGTTAATCAGCTGTACAGAAAAACAGAGAGTTTACAATTGCTTCAATTAAATCACACAGCTCAAATCGCCGACAATTTTTTTATTCAGTTAGCATCAATAATGTTCGTAAAACATAAATCGAATCTAAAGTAATTACATCTAATAGAGTATGTATGGGTGTGAACATCAAAAATCAACCCGTTATACCAAATCCACTCATTTTATATTCAAATATGAGGGTTACAATAAAATAGCCTGGTGATAATAGATTATGACTGCAGCAGAAACCCCTGAATACCGGAAAAAATGATTTGAGCACCAATGGCGGAAACAAATAACCCGGTGATTTTCGGTATGATTTCCAACCCTTGCTCGCCGATTAAGTGCTGCAGTTTATTTGAAAGCAATAAAATACCAGCGAGTGAAATAACGGCGGCAAGTAATGACAAAATAACCAGTGTAATCCCCAGCAAGCCGGACATCTCCGCACCGATAACCATCAAAACACCGATCAGACCTGGCCCTATGGCGCTTGGGATAGCAAGCGGCACAATGGCAAAATCACTGCCTTTTTTAATGGCAGTTTCAGGTATTTCTCCCCCGCCCTTAATCATCTCTAAGGCGCTTAAAAAAAGAACAGTCCCTGCGCCAATTTTGAAAGCATCTAAGGTAATACCAAATAGACTGAAAATATATTTACCAAATAATAAAAAAGTTAAACTAGCTACTGTTACTGCGATTGATGATCTGAAAATAACTCTTGTTTTCTCAGGTTTGCTGAGTTTTTTACTTAAACTCAAGAAAACCGACAACACAAAAAAGGGTGTCATCATAAAAAACATCTTTAAATAAAGGGTGAAAAATTCTTCCAACATCTCAAGCTCACTATAATATTAAAAAACGCGATGCTAACATAACTATTAATAAATTCACGTAAAAAGGCCTAAGGCCTGTTTTGGTAGATCACAAAAAAACCTAACCCGATAAAAATCAGTGCTAAGCCGCCCATTGCCAGCAGGTTGATTTGCACAGAATTAAGTAATATAGCCCCGGCTATCATGGCAAATGCCACTTCACTTGCTTGGGTGGCATCAACGCCGGCTAATTCACTGGCTTTGGTCGCCTGAGTTCGGGCATAAATAAAAATACTGGTTGCTACCACACCGGAAAATAAAGCCACCAGCGCGGTATTTAATATCTGACTATTATCCGGCAAACTGGGCTGCACCACTAAACACATCGGCATTGAGCCTAATGACATTAATAATACTTTATTAAATGCTTTATTTAACAGTGGAGAATTGATTTTTGGCAACCTTTTATGCTGGCCTTGACGCACTTTCCAAACCAGCTGATTACCCAACGGATAACAAAAAGCCGCTAATAACACAGGTAAAGCGCCAAATAAAACCTGTTCAGCACTGACCTTTGTTGCATGGGATAAATTAACTAATAACACGCCGAAAAAAATCATCGCGGAAAACAGCCAGACACGGTGCGGAAAGTTCTGCCAAACAACATTAAGACTAATAAACTGGCCACAATGGTAAATTGCCAGGTCGCGGCGATAATCCAACCGGGGGAATAATCCGCACTAAAACAGATTAATGCATAAAAAGCCCCAAATCCGATACTGCCGGTGCAAATCCAAAACACCGCGTGTTGTAAAAAAGCTGCAGCAGTTGTTTTAACTGTTGAGCCCCATCCCTTACTAAAGCGATAACCAGCAGAAAAAAGACCATAAACAGATAGCGTAATGATGCGGACCAAAACCAGTGTCCCCCTGCTCACTCATTATTTCATTTAATACAAAGGTATAACTGAAAAACAGGCCGGATAACAGACCTAAATTAATTAATTTTAACCTTAAGGAGCATTCCAAAGATCAAGGATTATAAAGATTATTGACAAATATCAGCATTAAGCGCATCGGTTAGGCTGATTAAATCCGTTGGTTTTAATGCTATCTCCAGCCCTCTTTTTCCCGCACTGACATAAATGCACTGCAACGCTAAAGCACTATTATCCAGGACTGTTTTTAAGCGTTTTTTCTGCCCTAAAGGACTCACCCCACCAAGTATATAACCCGTTGAACGCAAAACAGTTTGTTTATCTGCCAATGCAACTTTTTTAGCAGCATAAACTTTAGCCACTTTTTTGAGATTAAGCATTTTTGTAACGGGTAAAATGCACACCAACAGATTTTCATTATCAACATTGACCACTAATGTTTTAAAAACCTGCTTTGCATCAACCCCCATTTTCTGAACGGCCTCCAGCCCATAGGAATCACAATTTTTGTCATGCAGGTACTGATGAATTTTAAACTGTATTTTGAGTTTATTAAGAATATCAACCGCTGGAGTCATCTTTTTTACCTTGCAAATTAAATTATGTGCCGCTCTGTACCTGAGTTGTCACTTTATTATTTTATTTTCTGTTTAACTTTTTCTGCAAGCGTCACGGGTACGCTTTTTAAACGCTCAACTAAACGGCTAAAGCGTTTGGTTTTATGGCGCATCGCACTGGCCATTAAGGCTAAATCGGCAAACAGCGTAAGCTGATTTTTTGCGCGGGTAATAGCGGTATAAATAAGTTCTCTGCTGACCACAGAGGCGTGATTTTCGGGCAGCGCTAATACGGTATGCTCAAATTCAGACCCCTGGCTTTTATGTACCGTCATGGCAAAAACGGTTTCATGGTTGGGCAAACGGCTGGGCTGAAAATCGGCAACGGAAGCATCGGGCATCTGGAAATAAACACGTAACTGCAAAGATTCATCCAATAAACACAGGCCAATATCACCATTATATAAATCCAAATGATAATTATTTTGGGTGATCATTACCGGACGACCCGCATACCAATGCGTATAGACACCTTGCGGATCGTTCTGCGCTTGCCCCGTTGTTAACAGGCCCGCCTTTTCTAACACTGTTTCGCAGAGTTGATTTAAACGCTTTACTCCCCACTCCCCTTCGCGAACCGCACACAATATTTTAAATTGATTAAACTGTTTTAATAGTTGCCCAGCAAGATCTCTATTGTCAGGGGTGATAACAGACAGGTTTTGTAAATAGGGACGATAACCTTCCAGTACCAGTGCTGCTAATTCTTTTTTACCCGACTCGGTATTCGGGTAATGCTGCAAATCATCATATTCTTGGCATAAGGCCATCACCTGTTTACTGTTTGCCCGGCCGCTATTAATCGCCTTGGCTAAATAACCGATTCCAGAGTATTGGTCAAAACGGTAACTTTTACGCAGCAAACATAAATTATCCGCCATATTGGGTGATCTTCCTGCTGCCTTTATTAACGAGGTATAACCGGTTAAATCGGCCAATAGCTGTGCTTTTTCAGTGCTGTATTCAGATTCAATAAAGTGGCAAATATCGCCTAAAACAGCGCCCGCTTCAACCGATGCAAGTTGGTCTTTATCGCCTAATAATATCAGCCGCGCATGCTCCGGTAATGCCGTTAATAATTTTGCCATAAGCGGCAGGTCGACCATGGAAGCTTCATCCACCAGCAGCAGATCGACATTTAATTTATTATCCTGGTTAAAACGAAAGTGATTACTATTGGCTTTTACCCCCAAGAGACGATGAATGGTGCTGGCGACCTTGGGAATTTTTTCTTTAAGCTGGGGCTCAATATCTAAATCCACCAACGCATGGGTAATAGATTCGGTTAAACGCGCTGCCGCTTTTCCCGTCGGGGCAACCAGTTTAATCAATAAATTGGGTTCAAATTTGAGCAGCAAGGCGAGCAGTTTAGTCACGGTCGTTGTTTTACCTGTACCGGGACCTCCCGAGATAACACATCGCGCTGTCGTAAAGGCTAATGCGGCACTGACTTTTTGCCAGTTGCAGCGTGTATTTTCCGGAATCAGGGATTCTAGAAGTTGTAAATCCTGGGCATTTTTTGCCTGACTAAATAACTGTTCAACCGCTTTCCAGTCAAGCTCTGATGCGGGAAGAAGATCAAGGAATTTTTCACATAACAACGGAATAGACTGCTTTGGATCAATATGCCAAGCCTGCCATAAATAACGATAATCGGTGGCAAATAAAGCATCTAATTCCACCTTGATATTGTCATCCAAAAACAGCTCGGGCTGATCCAATAATTTATCCGCAATAAGCTGCTCAAATTGGGCGTAACGGGCAAGGTACAAAGCATTAAACTGTAAACACAGTGGCGCATTCTCACCCACACAGATTGAGCTGCTTAATAACCCATGAGCTTCAAAATTATTCTGCAGTAAAGATTCAATATCATGGTCCCGGCAAAACGCCTGCAAATCAATTTCGCAGCTTTGACACTTATCATTTAAACGGTTGATAATTTCTTCAACAGGCAAACAGATATGCCCAAGACCCAGGTATTCACTGCAGAATGCAGCACTTAGCTGGGTTAACTTATCCGCTCCCAACTCCGCCATAAAGGCGGCAAAATGGTAATCAATTGAACGTAACAGGCCCAGCTCTTTCCACTGTTTAAGTTGTGTTAACATATCGGCTCCGGTGCTGATTTAGTGCTGATTTTTTGCCCTGAAAAGAGTTTATCAAGCCCGTCTATCAGGCTGAAACTGGGTTTGACAAAATACACACCGTATTCCTGTTTGCCCTGCATACCACGTAAAAAGGTATAAAAAACCCCGCCTATATGGGTTTCATAATCGTAATCCTCCAGGCGAGACTTAAGCAAACGGTGCAGCGCCAGGGTATAAAGCTGATATTGAAAGTCGTAACGGTGCTCAATCAATGCCTGCTCCATCTTAGTTTGATTATAATCCTGCAAAGCGTCACCAAGATGATTAGATTTATAATCAAGCACGAAATATTGGCCATTTTTTTCGAAGGTTAAATCGATAAAACCTTTTAAAAACCCCTGCACAGTTTTAAACTGCAACTCCCCTGCCCGCGCGGATAATGGATCATGTTTTTTCAATAGATTATTAAGCTCATTTGCCTGCACTTCCTGCATCGGAATAAAAAATTGCATTTCAATTTTTTTCTGCTGTGCAGACAAATCCCCTAATGTAATATTATCAATGGAAGTTAAATTTTGGCTTAGAATCTGCTCGATCCAGGTGGTTAATACCGGTGCCCACAATTCCGGCTCCGGATAATGGCGCAATAAGAGCTGATCAAATAACAGTGCCTTGAGTGTTTCAGAATCTGCACTTTCAACGTCAATCAGCTCAAATAATTCATGTAAAAAGGTGCCGTGCTTCGCCCCTCGGGGAAAGCTAAAGGGCGTTTTTTCGGGGCTGGTTAATGGCGCGGGCGGCTCTTCAGTCTGTTCATTGCTGGTATTATCTATAGGCGTCACTGTCGCTGTATTCGCCGGAGTACGAAAGCGTGACAGTGAAGAATAACTGCTGATCCACCAATTTTTTTCAATCTGTTTTGCGAGTAGCAAGGGAGCTTGTAAAGCTTGATCGTTTTTTCGCGCCTGATACAGAGTTTCATCTAACAATGGCGTCGGGCGGATGGTGATATTCTGGCTGTTGTCGGCCATTTTTTGCAGCTGTTTGTTTAATTGCTCAGTATCACCCGCTAACAGATCCCTGCTTCCCTGCAGGCAGATGTAACCCAGAGCGCTTTTGCACAGCGGGCTATTTTTCTCGCGCCCTTTTCTGTAATTGCCAATGCCGATATAACAACGGTAGACGCTGCGCGTGAGGCCGACATACAATAAACGCAGGTCTTCGGCTAACTGCTCTTTTTCAGCTAAGGCTAGATTATTCCTGGTATTTTTCAGATCAAAAATAAGCGCATTATCTTTGTCAGGATCATGATATAAACATGCTTGAGGTTTTTGATATAAGCCGGTAAAGGGCATAAACACAATATCGTATTCCAACCCTTTTGCTTTATGCAGGGTACTCACCTGAACCAGATTTTTTTCACTTTCCAAACGTTGTTTCTGCTCACTTTCGCCGCTATTACCTTGCTTTATCTGTCCACCAAACCAGCGTAACAAAGCAAATTCACCATCATGATCAACACTGTTCTTTTGTAATAACTCCGCTAAATGTAATACGTCTGTTAATAGACGTTCGCCCTGAGTATTTTTGAGTAAATAGGCGCTTATTCCCTGTTGATGAAATAATTTATGTAACATGGCCAACACCCCCACGCTGCTCCAAAGCCTGCGGTACTCTATAAACTGCCCTATTTTCTCTTCCCATAAGCGGGTATCTAATAAAATTTGATGCACTTGGTAAGGTGTTTGACAGAA
>DATBNI010000469.1:0-9594 GCA_036554425.1 Psychromonas sp. | reverse complement strand
AAAGGCGAAATTTAACCACTGCTCACGCTTGTTATGGATTTTATTCATGCGACAGCTCCATGATAAGCGACACCCTGTGCATCAAAAAGATGAATGGAATGACCATCCATGGCCAGATGCACCTCGGTATTAATGGCAACCAGTGACTTGCCATCGGTATCGGCAATAATAATGCGTTTATCTGCAAGACAAACATAAACTAAGGTGCGCTCGCCCAAACGCTCAATAAAAGAGACTGTGCCCGAGACATCAGACTTTTCTTTAGCAACTAAATTAATATCTTCCGCGCGGATTCCTAATTCATATCGGCTCCCGGTTTCACTCAAGCTGCAAAAATCAATGGCGGTGCTTAATGAATCAATACCCGGTACTGTGGCAATAACCCGTCCCTGATTATTTTCAATCTTCTCCACCGGCATAAAATTCATCGCCGGGCTGCCCACAAATCCGGCGACAAATTTTGATGCGGGACGTTGATAAATTTCAATAGGCGTGCCTATCTGTTCTATTTTTGCACCATTTAACACCACAATACGATCCGCTAAGGTCATAGCTTCAACTTGGTCATGGGTCACGAAAATCATGGTGGCTTTCACACGTTGGTGTAACTGTGCAATCTCAATTCGCGTTCGTCCACGCAGCGCCGCATCTAAGTTCGACAGGGGTTCGTCAAATAAAAATGCTTTAGGTTGACGCACAATGGCTCTGCCAATAGCAACACGTTGCCGCTGCCCACCGGAAAGATCGGCGGGTTTACGCTCTAAAAGGTGCTGCATTTCTAACATTCGCGCCGCATCGTTAATACGCTCTGTCACCACACTTTCCTGTGTGCCGATATTTCTCAGACCAAAAGCCATATTATCGGCCACGCTCATATGAGGATATAAAGCATAATTTTGAAATACCATGGCGATATTACGCTCAGCAGGTGAGCGAATATCAAGACGTTCATTATCCATCCAAATTTCGCCACTGCTGACCTCTTCCAACCCGGCAATCATGCGCAGCAAAGTCGATTTACCGCACCCGGAGGGGCCAAGAAAAACAATAAATTCACTGGGCTTAATAGAAAATGAAATATTGTTAAGCACGACGGTATCATCAAAGTGTTTGCTCAAATTTTTGATTTCGATATTGGCTGACATCTAACTATTCCTTAAACTGAAGTGGTGGAAGAATGCGGCCACATTGACAGAATGAAGGTTATTGCTACCTCCAGTGTTCCCTGTTAAACCGCCACGGTTTCTGCCCGTGATGCACTGATTTTTATGCCGGTTCAGACTAGCCTTGAGTATTTACCCTTCAAGTGAGTGATTAACCGATATGGGATATAAGATAACTAATATTATTAGCTATTCAACATAAAGATAATAAAAGCCGTGTTTTAGTCACATAACGGTATAAAAAACAAGCAAGCAGTGTGACCGGTATAGTGTTTTTTGATTGACCTTATTAGTGATTCATCATGCAGTGAAGGAAAAGGTTTTCCCTTTATCTCATCCCCCTGAGGAAGCATAATCAATGAATGCAGGTCGGTACCTCTGTTATTAGTGATAATCAGTACATCAACCCAGCACGCAACGCTTCCATCGCCAATAGCCATCAGGGAGAAGCGAAGCTAATAGAATGGAGAGTTAAGACAAAAAAGAAAACGCCTCATTTCTGAAACTATGGATGTCAGCCGTGGTGCGGGAAACCATTATAATGCAGGAAGTTGAGGGGTTGGTTGATTCACGTAATAGCACAATCCAGTCAAGTAGCCACGATAAAGCATTACTCACGGAAGATCCTTTTGAATTGTTACAAGCGAGGCAATTATTAGAAAGTAATATTGCTAAATTTCAGGCAATAATTTATCACCCTGATCTAAAGTATGAATTATTGACAAAAAAACCAGCCAACTATTCCGCACGTAAGGCTTCAACGGGATCGAGTCGGGCGGCGCGGCGGGCGGGCAGGACACCGGCAATAACGCCAATGCTGATCGCGATGACTTCGGCCAGAATGACAAAGTTCCATGAGGTATGCACGGGCAGCGCAGGCAGGCTCAGATGCAGGAGTTGGGCAATGCCTATACCCAGTCCCAGTCCGGCGAGTCCGCCGACCGCTGACAGTACAATAGCCTCACCTAAAAATAAACTCAGTACCTGTGAGCGTTTGGCACCTAATGCGCGCATTAAACCGATTTCACTGATCCTTTCATTGACCGCAATGGTCATGATAGTGACTATCCCGATAGCACCGACTAATAATGAAATACCGCCAATGGCGCCGACGGCAAAGGTCAGCACATTTAATACCGAGCCCAGTACCTCGAGCATCTGCTGCTGGGTGGTAATAGTGACATCATCCTTGCCATGGCGTGCCTGGAGAATTTTTTTAATCCCCTCCACTACTGTTGCAACGGCAGTATTATCATCATAAAGCAGATCCACCTCATGCAGGGTGTCGCGGTTAAATAAACTCAGGGCGCGGGCTGCCGGAATATAGACTGTATCATCCAGATCAAAACCCAATACGTTACCTTTTGACGCCATGACACCAATAATCCGAAAACGACTTCCACCCACCGTAATGCGTTGTCCTAAAGGATTTAAATCGTCAAATAATTCCTGCTTGAGTTTACTGCCGAGTACCGCAAAAGCACGCGGGGCGGTAGGATCATCATCAGGCAGAAAGCGGCCTGACTTTACGCTCATTTGAAAAGCTTCCGGCATTTGTGAACCGGCACCATAAATGGTAGTGCGGCGACTGCGATTACCCGCCTCCACCTCGGCATTGCCCTGTACAAAAGCCACTACTGCCCTGGCATAAGGCAGCCGTTTAAGCGCCTGCGCATCTTCAATGGTTAATGGCCGCTCAGTACCAAACACTCCCATGCTGATCCCGCCTGTGGTCGCTTTTCCCGGATTGATGGCCACCAAATTAGTGCCGAACTGGGTAAATTCAGCCAGCACAAAGCGATGTACCCCTTCGCCGATAGAGGTTAACAGGACTACCGCAGCAACGCCCACGGCAATACCTAATGCAGATAAAAAACTGCGCAGACGATGGGCAATCAGAGATGAGGCGGTTAAATGCAGGAAGTCGCGTAGTCGCATAATTTATTTACCCGTCAGGGCGAGAACAGGATCCAGGCGCGCGGCCTGCCGGGCAGGAAGCAGACTGAAAACTAATCCTGCCAATAGACTGACTGCCACCGCAGTCGATACCGCCCAGAGCGGGGCATAGGCAGGCAAATCTGGAAAAGCCTGTCGGATAGCAAAACAGCCCAGTTCACCCAATAATAAACCGATCCCGGCGCCTAAGGTCGATAGCATAATAGCTTCGAATAAAATCAGATGCAGGATCTGCCTCTGTGGCGCGCCCAATGCTTTGAGTAAACCAATTTCTGCCCTGCGCTGGGAGACGGCCACCAGCATCACATTCATGATTAAAATACCGGCGACAGCCAGGCTGATTGCCGCGATGCCGCCTATGGCATAGGTCAGTGCACCTAATATACGATCAAAAGTGACCAGTACCGCATCCTGGGTAATGACAGTCACATCCCGCTTGCCCTGATGGCGCTCTTTTAACAGCTCGATAGTGGATTGCTTGACTGACTCAATGGACGAACGGGTTTTAGCTTCGACCAGAATACGAAACAATGAGGCGCTATTAAATAACTGCTGTGCAGAGGCCACCGGAATAATAATAGTATCCTGCACATCCACACCTATAGATCGGCCTTCAGACGCCATAATACCGATCACCCGAAAACGCCTGTCTCCAAGACGTATCCATTGCCCCACTGCCGCTTGCGTGCCAAATAGCTGCTCTTTTATATTACGGCCAATCACACAAACGGGGGTGGCTCGATCCAAGTCGCCGGGTGGTAAAAAATGCCCCTGTGCCAGTTGCCAATGGCGAATATTTAAAAGCTCAGCATTACTGCCAATAATAGCCACTTCACGTGAACGCCCCTGAAAACTGGCATTAACCGAGCCTACATTGATAGGTGCTATACGGCGAACGTTGGAGTTACGGGTTAACGCCTGTGCATCCTCCAGGGTCAGATCCCTGGGAGTCGTCCCCACCATGGCAATGGGATTAAGCCCAGATGTTTCAGAATAGCCGGGGAAAACAATCACCAGATTAGTGCCTAATGAGCTAAATTCATTGCTGACATAACGCCGGGCACCCTCCCCCAAAGCGGTTAACATAATGACCGAGGCAACACCTATAGCCATTGCCATTAACATCAATATTGTCCGGGTTGGATAACCGCTCAGAGCACCCCAGGAGAAAGCGATAATGTCACGCAGCGACGTTCTCATAAGCTTGCCTGAGATAAAGTTTGATCCGATTCAATACGGCCATCAAGCATTTTTATCTGCCGTCTTGCCCGCTCTCCGATGCTGGCATCGTGGGTCACTATAATCACTGTGATCCCCTGCCGGTTAAGCTGCTCGAGAATATTAATCACATCCTGACCGGATTTTTGATCCAGATTACCGGTCGGTTCATCGGCCAGTAATATCTTCGGCTGCATAATAGTGGCACGGGCAATAGCAACACGTTGACGCTGCCCGCCGGAAAGCTGATCCGGCGTGTGCTGAGCGCGATCGGTCAAGTCCATCTCGGTGATCGCTTTATTAACCAGTGGGTGGCGCTGCTCAGGCTCAGTGCCGGCGAGCATTAAAGGCAGCTCGATGTTCTCGGCGGCAGTTAATCGGGAGATCAAATGAAAAGCCTGAAAAACAAAACCTATGGTTTTGCTTCGGGTTGCAGCCTGCTCGTTATCGGGCAGCGCGGTAACATCCTGCTGATTTAAGAGATAAGTGCCTTTCGTTGCGCTATCCAGCAGGCCTATTAAATTCAGCAAGGTTGATTTTCCTGAACCGGAAGGCCCCATAATAGAAATATATTCACCCGCCACAATAGACAGATTGATATCATCCAGTGCATGTACCCTTTGATCGCCCACCATAAAGTCACGATGAATATTATTTAATTCGATAATGCTTAATTTATTCATGGTTATTGTCAACATCTTTACTTTCAACTACAGCGCGGGCGCCCTGTTCGACGCCTTCCCGCTCGATTGAAGTCACCAGCTGTTCACCCGCGACAAGACCGTCAAGCACTTCTGTATAACGCCAGTTGCTGATACCTGTTTTTATCTTTCGTTGTTCAAGGCGTCCATTTTCTTTAAAAATCAGCACCTTGTCACCTTCAAACAGTGCCGCAGTGGGAATACGCAAGACGTTATCACGCCTCTTTAGAATAACTTCGGCATCGGCACTGTAACCGGGCAGCATATTGTCTGTATTGTCTGTATTGATAAATTCAACTTCTATTTCAACCGTGCGCGACTGTTTTTCCAGATCCAGTACATAGTCAGCAACCCGGCGTACTCGACCGGCAAATATTTTTCCTGAAAAAGCATCCAGCGAAATACGTGCGGGCATTTGCGGGCGAATCTGCGGTGCATCGACTTCATCAATGGGCGCGGAAACATACAGGCAGCTGTAATCGATCAAGTCAATCGCCGGCAAAGTCGCGACGCCAATGGGTGACGGAGTCAGAAACTCGCCCACTTCACCGTTAACTTCAGCAACACGGCCATCAAAAGGCGCGCTTAAACGGGTGCGTGCCAGCGCGGCGCGACTCGCATCAATTTGTGACCGGTTCACCTTAACTGATGTCTGCGCGGCTTGACAGGCTGCTTGTCTGGCATTCGCTTCGCTTTCGGCCCGGTCGACACTCTCCGCAGAGACCATGTTTTTTTTAAATAAGCTGCGCAGGCGGGAAGCCTCACGGCTGGCAAGATCGCCAATAATGCAGGCCTCGCGCATCAGGGCAGCGGATCTTTCACTCTGATACAGAGCCAGTGTGACCTGTGCCTGCAGATCGTCATTCCATATTTCCAGCAGCAGTTGCCCGGCTTTGACCCTATCTCCCTCTTTAACCAGCAGATTTTCAATCTGGCCACCGACTGAGGGAGAAAGCCGCGCACGCTGGCAGGCCTTGAGGGTTCCCGCGCGCGTATTAGTAATAGTTGCCAGCACTTCACCTCGCGCGATTTCCTGCACTACAACCGCGACCGGGCGAGAACGTTTGAGATAAACAATAACAGCGCCAATGGTGACGATAATCAGCACACTGGTAATGAGCAGGCGATGTTTTTTTAGCATTAAAAGATCCCGGTTATTTTGACAGGAAAATGATCTTGTCTGTATCGCATAACAATAAAGATAGGTCCGGGCTGGATTAATCAGGGGACTCTCAGCATAAGGGATAACATTAAAATGCGCAAAATCATCCCGCAGCCAAGTGAACTTCCGCCCGAACCGGATATCCTAAATATAGATCTAAAACAGCAGGAGTGACAATGAGCCGCTGAGCTGAGCACTTTTAGCAACACAAAAAACCACAAGGGTTTTTGTCGTAATAGCTGAGTGTTTTAGTATAGACAGTCAATGACCAGGGCACGCCTGAAGTCAAATTTTCAAAGAAGAGCGCTGCATACATTCGATTGTAATATAGGAGGGAGAAAGATCATCAGTAAAACACAGGGGAATATTTCACGGCTATTTTCCAGCGGCTTTACATTGCTAAAAACCGGTTAAATTCTTAGAAAAGGAGGAAATAATTCAATATGCGGGTTTATCTATGATCAGAAACACCCTGTTTTTAGCTCTGCGCAGGGAGATAAAGCCAGATCAATCATTATTTTAGTTGCATCTGCCCATCATTAAGGTTCATTTTTTGTAGGATTGCTCACAGTTCAAAAAGCAAAACTGCAAAACAGCTCACAAAAACAGCCACAGACGCATTTTCGCGTTTGCGCGGTCAATTTTTATTAGATATCTTGATCTGAGAAAAGTTCAACAATAAAACAAAAAAATTAACCACAGCCTGAATTAATCAGGTATCGATCATAACAAGGAAAGTAAATACCATGAAAAAATCTATTCTAGCTCCAAGCATTCTAGCTTTATTCGTAGCATCAGCTGCAAACGCAGGTCAAACATTTGATACCGCTGCCGGTTCTTTGTACCTGGGTGGTGATGTAGAGTTTGATTACACATCGCAACACGGTGAAAAATGGGAAAATGGTGTAGCTACAGATGCCGACTCAGATTTTGCCGGAGGCGGCCGTTTATTAGTTGATATCCACGGTCAGCGTGTTTTAGACAACGGTGTGTTTGCCGCATTTGCAGTGGCGCCTACATTCGGCCAACATGGCGACCACGGTAATGATGATGTTAAATTCACCTTCGGTATGATAAATGACTGGAGCTTATCAGCAGGTTATTTTGAAGCGGCAGATCTTTCACCAGCAGGTCAGGATACTTATATAGCTGAATCCGGTACTACTATGTACCGCGCAAACATTGCCCGCGGCCGTAATGATAATGATAGCGGCGCTCAACTGACTTTTAATAAAGCAATGGGTGCAGCCGGATTTGAATTAACAGCTCAGTCGCAGGACGATGGTAACACTGTGGTCCTTCGTCCTGTTGTGACTGCTGGTTTAAGTGACAAAGTATCAATGGCTGTCGGCCTTGAAGTACCAGTAGTTGGTGAATCAAATGCTACCACAGACACTAAAGATTGGATCGGTGCTGGTGGTACGCTTAGTCTGCAGGCAACTGATGATTTAATACTATCTGCTCGTGCTGCTTACTTAGCAGATGATCAAGACCAAAATAATTCAATAGATTCTTACACAGCGGGTCTTGGCGCGCAGTTACAAAACTTATTTATCGGCGCTTTATACGGTGAAAGTGATTCAGACAACGATGCGCAGGATACGACAGAAATGCAAGTTTACGCTTCTTACAAAATCCCAGCAGTGATGGATCTTGATAACTTTGATATCTACCTGGGTGCGGGCTGGTCACAAGCAGAGCTTGATAATGTATCTAAAGATGACGTAGTTGGTGCTCGTGTTCGTCTTAAATACATCTTCTAATTTAGTTGGTTTACCGGCCTAGCCGATAAAACCAACTAAATAATAAAAACCTCACTCCGGTGGGGTTTTTTTATGCCTGCTTATTTCAAAACAGCTCTGCTCAAAAGACAATGCTTCTTCAATCAACTGGCTTTTTCCAGCATAACCTTTGCCCCTTTACCGATCCGAATTTGTCTTAGTCCTAAAAACAGGGTTATATTAAACTAACCGGTTAAACCGGCGTTAAGACAACACAGCGCGCAAATCTCCCGCGCTACATTTTTCGGGTAGTTTGCCGCATGTCGCAGATACCAATCAGGGTAACAGGTAAAATAATAATCAATAAACACAGCAGTGCCTGCCAAAACAGAAACAGTAAGCAAACAAGACTCACTAACAAAGCGGCGACCAATATAAAATATTTTTTGACCATAATATCAACCCAAGCTGAGCTTAAGTTTAATAGCAAATTGAGCAATTAAATTTCCAGCCAACAGGTCGGCTTTAATGATCGCTTTATTATTATTGTTTTTCGCTTATAACGGGCATAATATTGTGCACTTTTTGATTTTTAATAACACCCAAACAACAGAGGTTATCCCTTGAAGCTTGCTCGCTTGTATTCGTTTATGCCCGGGTTAAAAGGACTGCTGGATTACCGCCGGCAATGGTTTCGTGATGATCTCCGTGCGGCGTTATCCGTGGTCGCGGTTGCCCTGCCGGTGGCTATTGCCTATGCCCAATTGACCGGTGTCAATGCAGTAGTGGGCTTGTATTCCTGTATTCTGCCAATGCTGGTTTATGCGCTATTTGGCAGTTCGCGGCAATTGATAGTGGGGCCCGATGCGGCCACCTGTGCGGTAATTGCGGCGGTTGTGACGCCGCTGGCAGCAGGAGATCCGGTTAAACATTGGCAACTGGTGATGACCATGACCGGAATGACAGGTGTCTGGTGCTTGCTTGCCAGCAAGTTTAAGCTCGGAGTGCTGGCCGACTTTCTTTCTAAACCGATTTTAATGGGACTGTTAAATGGGGTGGCAATCACCATTATTGTCGGCCAGTTTTCTAAAATTTTTGGCTTTAGCTTCGAACATCGTTATCTGATTGAACGCCTTGCTGACTTGCCTAATTATATTAGCCAATTTCATGTCCCGACAATGCTTATAAGCTTACTGGCGTTATCGGTTTTTTTGCTGATTAAACGTTTCCGTCCTCAATGGCCCGCGGCATTGGCGGTGATGGTAATGAGCGCTTTTGCGGTGTGGTTCTTTAATTTGGGTAGCTTTGAGATCAATACTGTCGGGGCGATTCAATCCGGACTGCCGGTGTTTCAGACACCGGCCTTTGATATTGGTATAGCACGTGAACTGGTGATGCCGGCACTTAACCTGGCGATGGTCAGCTTTGTCAGTATGATGCTCACGGCGCGCAGTTTTGCAGCCAAAAATGGCTATGATATTGATGCCGATAAAGAGTTTATGGCATTGGGTCTGGCTAATATCGCTTCCGCATTCTCCCAGGGATTTGCCGTGAGCGGCGCCGATTCGCGCACCGCGGTTAATGATGCCAATGGCGGCAAGACTCAGTGGGTCTCCATTATAGCGGCTCTGTTAATTGCCCTGGTGGCATTATTTACCGCGGTGCGCGAATCA
>DATBNI010000450.1:0-3122 GCA_036554425.1 Psychromonas sp. | reverse complement strand
CCATAGCACCATACGCAGTAGGGCGCGAAGGGGGGTTGTTAGATATTAAACAAACTTTATAGGCTGCTCTTTTGCAGTCTTTATTTTTTAAGGCGTATAACAAATGAATATTCGCTCTAGCTTTTTTTTACTATTTTTAACCCTCTTTCTTTTCGTATCATCACGTTCACACGCTTTAAATTCACAAGGGGCTTATGTTTATAAAGTAAATCCCGGATCTCCTTCCGTATATCCTGATAAATTTAAAGTTTCAACCATCACTAGAGGTGCAGCCGCTAATCAACCTTTTAAAGTCCTGCTGCAAACTGTTCCTAAAGCTGTTTTTTTAACGGCATTTCGCAGAGCAATATCATTAACTCCATACGGCATTGGTATGCTCGCAGCTTACGAGGCATATAATTATTATTATGATGATTCAACAGGTGATTTGATGGTTACAGGTAGTCGTACAATTCCTCTTAGCACTCCTGCTTCAAAGTGGTCAGTTAAAAATCCTTGGGGCGGGGTGAGTTCATCTGGTGGTACTTATCAGAATTTTATAGACAGTATAAGGGCACGAAAACCAGCTCTTGAATCAACTCTGCAGCCTGTTTTTAATGCCGATGGAAATCTTTATCAAATGAGCTCAGATACTATTGACAGCGAGCACGCAAGCTTTACTTTTTTATATCCTCAATCACCTGATTTTGGTTTAACTGCTGATTCTATTGTTGATGATACTGAGCTTTTCACGAAAGTTGGTGATTATATTTCTGCTAATCCAGAACTTAATCATAACGATATGTTTAACGATGAGTATGGCAATGTCATTCCTGAAATGTTCCCCAATCCTGAATACGTTGAATTTACGCAAGCTGATTTGGATTTAATCGGGCTTTATGAAGCTGGACTTATGCAGAGTGAAGACCCTAATGCACCTAATTACTACACTGCTGAAACCATTGCAAAAGCCAAAGCATTATCAGAAACAAAAGCGGCTCAAGATGCAAGAACAGCAGAAGACGAAGCAAAAAAATTAACTGAAGATGAAAAATTACCCATCACACAAGCTCAACACAAAACTAACCAATTGGAAGCTGAAGCAAGAGCAGATGAAAAAGCAATGGCGGATTTAGGTGGTGCAGATACTACTGAATTAGATAAAAACGAAAAGCTAGATGAAAGTTTTGATTTGTTAGACGGATTAATGAATAACTTATCAGGTTTACCTGTTGGCTTACCCGCAATACCTATTTTTGAATATTCCTCTAATTGCCAAACAATTTCTATCGCTGCTGATGTTCCTGAGTTCGGCATGGTTGGCAGTGTTGCGTTCCCCAGTCCAGAACAATGTATAAAAATATTAAACCCGATAAAAGATATGCTCGGATGGCTTTTATATATCAGCGTTTCTTTTTTAATGTTATTCCAACTTTATAAAGAGGTGCATTGATATGTTTGCTTCTATTGCTGCTTTTTTAGTTAAGATTTTTGGTAAAAACTTAGATTTCTTAACGGGTATGTTTTCTCGTCGTGTAGCCATGGTTACTGCATCTTTAACTATGATGGGTGTTTTGATTGCAGTGTTGTTTGCTGTTGTTGCTAATTTATTAAATTTAATTGCTTATATAACGCCGTCCTCAATCAATATTGTCATGTCGTGGATAATTCCATCTAATTTGAACGGGGTTATTACTGCTTATCTGGCATTTAGAGTTGCATTGGCCCTGTATAAATTTCAATTGGTACAGATTAAACAAATTACAGGAGGCGCTTAAAATGTCTGAATATATTGCGGTAACCGGAAAATTGGGCTCTGGTAAGGGGCTTTGCAGTGTTGGACGGATGTGTGATTACTTAAGAAATGGAAAACCGGTGATCACAAATATGGATATTTTCCCTGAGAATTTTAAAGATAAAAAAAACAAAACCATGCGCATTTACAGAATACCGGACCAACCTAAGCCGTCCGATATTGTTATGTGTGGGCGTGGTAATGATATTAAAGACCCGGAAGAAAATGGTGTGGCGGTTTTAGATGAATTGGCTACCTGGTTTAATTCTCATAACTGGAACAGCAAAGAGGCCAAGCAGCTGAATGACCTTTTAGTGCATTTACGTAAACTCGGATGGGATGGTATTTTTCAAGTTCAATCACTGGAGTCAATGAACAGCCAGGCTAGACGAAACATTATTACAAGTGAGGCCAAGTGCGCCCATGTTCGCAAGATATACGTACCTTATCTTTCACCATTATTAAGAGCCTTAACTGGTAAAGCCCCCAAATTACCGCGCTCTTTAATGTTTCACAGAATGGAAATGATTAATTTAGAAACAAATATAACAGAGGAAAAATTACGCTACACAGGCAAGCAATACCATAATCTATATGACACGTCACAAATGTTTTCATCAGAATATCCGCACGGGACTTTTTGTTATCTTACGCCTTGGCATCTTGTCGGCAGGTACCAGGAGAAAAAAAGGTTTGATATGAAAAAAATAATTAATTTTTGTTTAGTGCCTTTTGTTTATATTTTCACTTTAATAGATACAGAGGATAATTTAATTCGCATGGGTGTATTGAAAAAACGCAATCAATCTATTGTCCTGGATAAACAGTGATAAGCTCCAATTGATTGCATAACATTATCCAGGCGCGCCGGTGTTATTGTCAAAATGATTGCAAAACATCCTTTACAAAATGCCAGGATAAACCTAATATGATTGCATACTTCAATCCTGGAGTGCAACCGGCGAGGTCTTTTTGATGGCATTAACCATTAGAACCACAGAATCACAAGATAAATTGATTGCTAAGCTAAGTAATGATTTAGATATTAAAACGGCTAGCAAACTGATCATTCATTTGCTTGAATCCTATCAAGGCAGAGAGGAATATAGATTAGATTTAGAATCTGAAATTAACTGTTTGGAACATGATTTAAAAGAATCAGTAGGTGTGATTAGTGGGTTTCAATCTGAATTTACTAAATTAATTAGTTTTTCAACAAAAGATTTTGATTCCAATTTGTATAAAGAAGATTAGAGGGATTGGATAATGCAAATAACAGATTTACAAGCCTGGTACATTGTTGGTTTAAGTGTTGGTTTAACAGTATGCTTTACATGGGGCTTTATTA
>DATBNI010000430.1:0-6868 GCA_036554425.1 Psychromonas sp. | reverse complement strand
GGAAAATTATATTTCAGGTGCATTTTAACGAGAAATTAATCAGTGACCGCCTGATTAAATTCTCGTGAAAATTAAGCTTTTAAGATCTGAAGGGAGCAGTCGCTTTATTTAACAACCAGCCAGCTTGTATCTCCACCTCTCCTTTTATGCTCAATTTTGTGGCACCTTTATCGCTAAACACGCGCGCCGACATTACCGCCTCACCCTCATTAATGAAAACTTCTAATGATGAAGTATCGGAGAAGATGTGCAGCTGAACCGAATCTGATTCCGCCAAAGACAGTTCGCGAATGGTATCTCCTTCGCGGATCAGCGTATTGCTGCGATCAAAATATAACCGGCGAGATGCTTTATCCAAGCGAATTTCACAATAACCTGACTCACATTGGTGTAAACGTAAGACACTGCCCCACCGCATTGAAACCTGCAGTTCGAATGCTTTACTTTTCAGATCAAAACAAGTTTCACCTGCCGGCAAAGCAATCGCCCCAGCGCGTAATGTTTCCAACTCTTTGAGTGGTTTTTGGATTAGCAAATCATTAGCATAGGATAATTCCCGCATTGTGGTTAATTGATGCACCCAGCCATTGTCCGCGCTTGGATGATCGATTTCATCGGGCAGCCCCATCCAGGCACACATAATTCTGCGCCCATCTGGTGTCTGTAATGATTGCGGCGCATAAAAATCAAAACCATGATCTAAATGCTGAAAATCAGATAACAGGGCTTTGCCACTTTGATCCAATTGAGCTTTGACAATACCGTTATGATGCGGGGCGCTATGGCTCTTACTAGGCGATTTAATCCCCTGCGGACCAATCACAATAAAGTCTTGTTTATTTAAGGTGAAAAAATCAGGGCATTCCCACATATAACCGAAATCACTTAACTCGTCACCGCAGAGTGCAAGGAATGTCCAGGTTTTAAGATCCTCCGAGTGGTAAATCGCCAGGCGGCCGGTTTCATCTTCGCGCTGCACACCGAGCAGCATTAACCAGCGGCCATTGTGGCGAATAACCTTAGGATCGCGGCAATGCGGAGTAACACCAGGTGGTAACTCAGGTACAACGGGTCCCTGTTTAGTAAAGTGAATACCATCCGTTGACGTCGCCAAACATTGTGTGGTGTGTCTGTCTCGCTGCTCACCAATACGTGTATTACCGGTATAGAACAACATTAACAGGTCATTCTGACTGAGCGCATGGCCTGAAAAAACACCGTGACTATCAAACCAATCCGAGGGGGTTAATGCGACGGGTTGCCACTGCCAATTCAGCAAATCTTTACTGCTTAAGTGCGCCCAATACTTATCCTTATGTACGCAGGCGTACGGGTACCACTGATAAAAAAGATGATATTGTCCCTGATGATAAATAAAACCATTTGGATCGTTTAACAATCCCTGCGGTGGTGAGATATGCCAGTCGGGACGAAACTCGCATTCGACAGCCGTTGTATAGGAAGTAATATCCTGCCGCTGCTGAGCACTGATAAGCTCGCCAATATGTAATAATTGCGCTGCAAACTCCTCTTTATTGACAAAGACATCTTGCTGATAAGTCACCTGCTTTAAGGTTAAATTGTAAGCTTGCTGTTTTGCCTCACTAGATAACAGATCGAAATCTCTAATCTCAATAATAATACGTGAATCGGGGATCAGAACACGCAGGACATTAAAAATGCCACCGCATTCTTTAATAATTGATAATAACGACATATAACACCTGTATTAATGAACAAAGCCAAAAATGGGAACGTTTGCAGAGTAAGATAATAAAAGCCTATTTGCAATAATAGGATTGATATTTAAAGAAAAACATTTTTAATTGAGGTTTACAAAAATGAACAATGCATAAACTATTCAGTTTTATTTTCTAAAAATCAGCAACTTTCCCGATCAACAATTTCAAAGCTCATCACCAGTTTACTCACCGTTGACTGTTTATTTTCAATTAAATCCAACAACATACTGGCAGACTTTTCTCCAGTAAAATCAAAGGAATAAGAAAATGTTGATAAGCTTGGTGTGCATACTTGACTTAATTCGTCATTACCCACCCCAAGTACTTTAATATCTTTACCCGGCACTTTATTGGATTCAGATATCGCCTTCATCGCACCTATGGCTATTCTATCTGTCGCACAAAACAAACCATCTAATTGCGGCCAGTCAATTAACAGCTGCTTTGTCTGCTGGTAGCCAGATTCAATTGAGAACTCTCCGCGATGATGAAAAATGGGTGAGATCTGCTTTGTATGCTGCAAGGCTTGTGTTAAGCCCTGAAAACGGCATTGGTCAACAGCAATATCCTGGCTGTTAACACCAATAAAACCAATGTTTGATGCGCCGGCGGCAAGCAGTCTCTGTCCGGCACTAAAACCAACACTCAGATCATCATAAATGACGCTGGGGATATTAAACAGAGAGCCGTCCTGGCCAATTAATACAACTGGTGCTTTAGATTGCTTGATGGCGTCAACCAATGCCGAATCTAAATGCGTTGCGTAGAGTAATATTCCTTCAACACGTTTTTGATTAAAACGTTTTATATATTCAATCTCTTCGGCGTTATTTTGCTGACTGTTTGCCAACAAAACGTATTTACCGGCCTCTTTCATGATCGAACTTAAACCATCAAGCCCTTTCGCAGTGGCATTTGAATACATACGCGGGACTATCACGCCGATCAGATTGGTTTTTTGAGATTGCAGATCCCTTGCCACTTGATTGGCCACATAACCAGAGGCATCTATTGCTTTCTGAACCTTTTCCTTGGTGCTCGCTTTCACACCAGACTCATTATTAATCACGCGAGAAACCGTCGATTTTGATACACCGGATAATTTTGCTACGTCGTACAAGCCCAGCATGGCTTTTTCCTATATTTTGGGAGCGATTGCAGACATGGTAACAAAAAATGAAGAATTAAGTGCGGAAAGTAGCTTTACCGATTATTTTACAAGCAAGAAAAGGACGTGCGTCACATTTAAAAGCTATGCCGCTTGAATAAATTGAGCGATGATCTGAATATGCTCTCTGCAAACGTTCCCAAAAACAATTATTAACATATTACAGAAATGATCCTACGGAGTATAAAGATGAATTACCCAAAAGTTGCAAGCCAGCTTCTAGAAATGCTTGGCGGTAAAGAAAACATTAAAGCACTGGCGCATTGTGCCACGCGCTTACGTCTTGCGATTCAAGACGAATCGCTGATTGATGAAAAAGGCATTGACGAACTGGAAGGGGTTAAGGGCCAGTTTAAGGTTGCAGGTCAATACCAAATCATTTTTGGCTCCGGCATAGTCAATCAAGTTTATGCGCAGATGGCAAAACTCACCGGTCTGGAAGAGATGAGCACCAAAGAGGTTGCTACTGTTGGTGCCGAGAAACAAAATATTATTCAGCAAGCAGTTAAAGGCTTGTCAGATATATTTGTCCCTATTATCCCTGCGATCGTTGCCGGCGGTCTGTTGATGGGAATCTTTAATGTATTAGTCGCACCGGGGCTGTTTATCGACGGACTATCACTGGTTGAAGCAAACCCGGGCTTAGCCGATCTTGCTGCAATGATTAATACCTTTGCTAATGCGCCTTTTGTATACCTTCCTATTCTTATCGCGTTTTCTGCCAGCAAGAAATTTGGTGGTAACCCCTTCTTAGGGGCTGCGCTGGGTATGTTGATGGTTCACCCGGACTTGCTTAACGGTTGGGGATTTGGTGGCGCAGCAGTGGCTGGTGATATCCCGGTTTGGAATATCCTCGGTTTTGAAATCCAAAAAGTGGGTTACCAGGGTTCAGTTCTGCCGGTATTAGTCGCTGCATTTATTCTCGCCAAAGTTGAAAACGGCCTGCGCAGATTTATTCCTTCGGTGCTGGATAACCTGTTAACCCCCCTGCTTGCTCTGTTTATCACAGGTGTGCTTACCTTTACCATTGTCGGTCCGTTCACCCGTGATCTTGGCTTCCTGCTTGGTGACGGTTTAAACTGGTTATACGATTCTGCCGGTTTCATCGGCGGCGCAGTGTTTGGTTTCATCTACGCACCCTTTGTTATCACAGGTATGCATCACAGCTTTATCGCCATTGAGATTCAACTGCTTGCTGATATTGCAGTGACTGGCGGTACCTTTATCTTCCCTATTGCAGCGATGTCTAATATAGCACAAGGCGGTGCAGCATTAGCAGTCGGAGTCACCACCAAAGATATGAAAATGAAAGGTATTGCAATACCATCAGGTGTTACTGCGCTTCTCGGTATTACTGAGCCGGCGCTGTTTGGTGTGAACTTGAAACTTCGCTACCCCTTTATCGCCGCTATCTGCGCAGCAGCAACTGCAAGTGCCTTTATCACACTCTGTAATGTCAAAGCCAGTGCGCTAGGCGCCGCGGGTCTGCCGGGTATTATCTCTATTCGTACCGGAGATGTGACACCTTATGTTATTGGCATGGCGATTTCATTTGCTGCCGCATTTAGTTTAACCATCATACTGGGTAAACGTGCTCAAGCTAAAAGTAAGAAACAAGCTAAAGTAATGCAACAAGCGACGGCATAATAGTCATTCGTTAACCATCATTAGAAAAACCGGTATTGCTAGCCAGATACTGGTTTTTCTGCATAAAAGCCAGTATTCTCAGTTAACTACTGGTTTTTATATGAAAATAAAGGAGTTGTTATGAACAGAGTTTGGGTTACCGGCGATGCCGTTGTAGATTTAATTCCAGAGAGTGAAAACAGCTATCTAAAATGCCCGGGCGGTGCGCCGGCTAATGTGGCTGTTGCCGTATCACGGTTAGGGGGAGATAGCGCATTTTTTGGTCGAGCCGGTCAAGATCCATTCGGTCAATTTATGAAAGAAACGCTCAATAACGAGGGCGTAAATACAGATTTCATGATCCTTGATGAAGCGCAGCGCACCTCCACTGTTGTTGTTGGCCTGGATCAATCGGGTGAACGCAGTTTCACCTTTATGGTTAAACCAAGTGCAGATCAATTTATGCTGCCAACTGATATTCCGGATTTTTCAGAAAATCAGTGGTTACATCTTTGCTCCATTGCACTGGCTAACGAACCTAGCCGCAGCAGCACTTTTTTAGCGATGCAGAAAATGAAAGCTGCGGGTGGCTTTATCAGTTTTGATCCCAACCTGCGTGATGAAGTATGGGCCGATCAAAGCGAAATAAAATCAGTGGTATTAGAAGCGGTAGCAATGGCTGATGTGGTTAAATTTTCAGATGATGAACTGCTGTTTTTAACCGATACAAAGTCGATAGAAGCGGGCTTAGAGGCGATTAAAAAACTGCAGAACACTCTGGTGCTTATTACCCAAGGTGCAAAAGGTGCATTAGTTATTACTCAGGGTAAACAAGAGCGCATTGCAGGTAAAGCGGTAAAACCAACGGATACGACCGGTGCTGGGGATGCCTTTGTGGGTGGATTAATCACTTATCTTGCGCAAAGCAACAACTGGAGTGATCTTGAGCAGATTCGCCATGCCGTGCAATGGGCAAATGGCTGCGGCGCTTTAGCCACCACCCAAAAAGGCGCTATGACAGCCCTGCCTTTAAAAGATCAACTTGCACAATATCTAGTCAATTTGTAATATTTTTTTGACCAGAGTGACAGGATAGAAGTGAGCGATTCAAGTCGGTGAAAGAGCGCAATGGCCGCTGTTCACCGTCCCCCTTAAAAGGATAAGATAAATTGTCAATGATCAAAGCCGGATTTAAAAGTTCAGAAAACCTCACAAAATGGATTAGGTACGTGCTTTATGCGCAGATTTTGATAGCTGTTTTAGCAATTATATTTCAGTTTATAGAGTATCAATTATTATCCGCTTTCCAGGAAGGGGTTTATTCATCACTGACGGCCGCTTATGCCGATGGTAAGCTGGCCATAAAGATTCTGCAAATCATAGGCATTGCGTCCTTGCTTGCCTTTGTTGCTTCCGCACTGTTAATACTGCAGTGGATTTATCGAGCCAACTATAATGCCCGCCAACTGGGTGCGCAGAAGATGAACTATACACCGGCCTGGTCTATCGCTTATTACTTTATTCCTGTCTTTAATCTATGGAAACCCTATCTGGCAATGAAAGAAATCTGGCTGGCCAGTAAAAATCCCGTTGATCTGCGCTTTGCCAAAAGCAGTTCGATTTTACCTATTTGGTGGACGCTGTGGCTCGTATCTAATCTGTTAGGTCAGTCTATTTTCCGGTTATCGGCAAGTGCAGAAAAGCTGCCTGAATTGATAAACCTCAATTTAATCTCGCAGGCTTCCAATGTAATAGATATCCTGCTCGCGATAGTGACTTATACCATGATAAATACTATTTATCAGATGCAAAGCAGCCATCAATAATAAACTGAGCGGAGACTGCAAATATACAATATCAGCCTCTACTCAGATAAAATCTCCCCTCTCTTCTGAATGTCCACCATCACAGCACAGTTGAATATAAGCCCTGGCGTTAATCCTTTCCTTACTTATAACTATATGACATGTAAAGAAGTGTTTATTTTTTATTTTGGAATAAGCCTGATATTATTACCTGATTTTGTTAAAATCCTTATGCAAAATTCAATCTACTGTAAAAATAAAAGAGCAAGGTAGCTCTAAGCGAGGATTTATGAAGATAAATAAGGACAAATACAGTATAGATAATACCGATTATACTGTCGGGCAGGATAACATTCAAAAATGGGGTTTTGATATACATAACCCTGTATTTGGGACTAGCGCAGGCTTAATCGCTGCTTTTTTAATTGCAATTTTAGTTGTCGATCCGGCAACATCAAAAGCTTTTTTAGATGGTTTGAAATGGCAGATTATAGGGTCATTTGACAGCCTCTTTATGTGGTCCGCCA
>DATBNI010000426.1:0-4161 GCA_036554425.1 Psychromonas sp. | reverse complement strand
TATTTTTTGTGCCCAACGACCAAATGATCTAAAACCCGGACGTCTATTAACTGCAGCGCAGAAACGATTTTTCGGGTGATTATTTTGTCTGCTTCGCTCGCTGCCGGATCGCCGGAAGGATGATTATGCACCAGAATAATTGCCGCGGCATTTTCAGATAATACTTTTTGCGCGATAATTCTAGGGTGTACTGTTGCGCAGTCGATGGAACCGAAAAAAAACTCATGAAAGCGAATAATTCGATGCTGTGTGTCTAATAATATTGCAGCAAATACCTCATAGGGTAAATTGTGCATCTTAGCGATTAAAAAGGCTTTGGTCTGTGTGGCGCTGGTTAAAGGTTGCCCGGTGTTTAAGGGTTCTTGCAAATAGCGGCTGGACATTTCAAGGACGGCCTGTAACTGCACATATTTTGCCTGTCCTAAGCCTTTTTTGTCACAGAAATCCGATTCTGATGCCGCAAATAAAGCATGTAAGGAGCCAAATTCACTGAGCAGCTGTTTGGCGAGTGTGACGACGTCGAGACCGCGGCAACCCGTACGTAAAAATATAGCCAGCAGCTCTGCATCAGAGAGGGCTGAGGTTCCTTTTTGCAGCAATTTTTCTCTCGGTCTTTCTTGATTAGGCCAGTCTTTTAATTTTGTCATGATCTAATAAATCCCGATAATTGAGCATTAGGGTTATAAAACAGATAACTGTTAGGCTTGAGAGAGACGGTAAAAATATTGTTATTAAGTCGATTTTGGATAAGTATAGCGCAGTCATTAAATTGCGATTAAATCGAGTAGATTTATTCACATTTTGCTTAATTACTTTGCTATTCTATCCCCTTCTTATTTGTTATATTGAGTATTCTACAATGTCTGACAATCCTGTTTTAAGCGGAAAAAAAATATTACTGGGTATTGCGGGGGGAATTGCTGCCTATAAATGTGCAGAATTAACCCGTCGTTTAAAAGATCTCGGGGCAGATGTCCGGATTGTAATGACCTCTTCGGCAAAGGCGTTTATCACGCCACTCACCATGCAAGCTGTCTCCGGACATGCTGTTGCCGATGATTTATTGGATCCCAATGCACAATCCGGTATGGGTCATATCGAGTTGGCCAAATGGGCTGATCTAGTTTTAATTGCACCCGCAACGGCAAATTTAATAGCGCGATTGCGTGCGGGCATGGCGGATGAATTATTAACGACCTTATGTTTAGCGACATCCTCACCTATTGCTGTTTCGCCGGCAATGAATCAGCAAATGTACTTAGCACAGGCAACACAAGACAATCTCAGCGTATTAGAGCAACGCGGGGTGTTAATTTGGGGGCCAGGGCAGGGCGCACAGGCCTGTGGCGATACAGGGCCAGGTAGAATGCTTGATCCGGCAGAGCTTGTGGATCACTTGATAGATTATTTTAGTGATAAAAACCGCTACTTTGCCGGGGTCAATATCACTATTACTGCAGGGCCGACACAGGAAGCCTTAGACCCTGTTCGTTATATCAGTAACCATAGTTCCGGTAAAATGGGGTTTGCATTGGCGCAAGGGGCGCAAAAAATCGGGGCGAAGGTGACTCTCATCAGCGGCCCTGTAAACTTGGGTACGCCAAAGGGGGTAACGCGATTAGATGTGAAAAGCGCCTTAGAAATGCACCAAGCCAGTCTATCCAGCCTTAATAACTGCGATATCTTTATCGCATGTGCGGCGGTTGCGGATTACAGGGCGGAAACGGTCGCGGATCAAAAAATGAAAAAACAATCCGGTATTGATGATTTAATCATTAAGTTGGTCAAAAATCCGGATATTATTAAAGATGTCGCAAATCATCCAAATCGTCCTTTTTGCGTGGCTTTTGCTGCGGAAACAGAGCATCTGGAAGCCCATGCAAAAGACAAATTAAAACGTAAAAATGTAGATTTAATTGCAGCCAATGATGTTGCAATAAGTGGTCAGGGTTTTAATAGTGAACAAAATGCGTTAAGCGTGTTTTCCAGCGAAGCGAGATTTGATATAGCCCTTGCCGATAAAAAGGCGGTTGCCGGCCAGCTACTTAAAATAATAAACCAAGAATACGCGTTGAAAAATAAAGGATATAAATAATGAAACAGATAGAGCTTAAAATTCTCGATCCCCGCATTGGTAATGAATTCCCGCTTCCTGAGCATGCCACTGCGGGATCTGCAGGCATGGATTTGCGTGCCTGTATTGATAAAACATTAATTATTAAACCCGGAGAAACCAAGCTTATTCCAACGGGTATTGCAATTCATATTAGCGACCCTAAACTGGCGGCAACCATTTTACCGCGCTCAGGGCTGGGTCATAAGCATGGTATTGTGCTGGGTAATTTAGTGGGTTTAATTGATTCTGATTATCAAGGCCCGCTGATGGTTTCATGCTGGAATCGAAGTACAGAAAGTTTCAGCCTTGAGCCGGGAGAGCGATTGGCGCAGTTGGTTTTTTTACCAGTAGTACAGGCAACATTTGAAATTGTGGATGAATTTAAGGGCTCAGAGCGCGGAGAAGGTGGATTTGGTCACTCAGGAAAACATTAATTTTAGTTTAAAACGACAAGGGAAGTTGTAAATTATGCTGGCACAAATAACTAAAAAGAAAGTAAATCGCAAGGAAGATATTTTACGTGCATTGGCTAAGATGCTTGAAGGTCAACCCGGCCAGCGTATTACAACCGCGAAATTAGCCGCTGAAGTCGGTGTTTCTGAAGCCGCATTATATCGTCATTTTCCAAGCAAAGCGCGTATGTTTGAAGGCTTAATTGATTACATTGAATCAACCATTTTTACCCAGATAAATTTAATTAAAGAACAGCAAAAACTAACATTCGCACGTGTTGAACATATATTATATTTTTTATTAGGTTTTGCTGAGCAAAATCCGGGTATTACGCGCATTTTAACCGGGGATGCTTTATTAGGGGAAAATGAGCGACTGCAAACACGTATTGAACATGTTTTTTCAAAATTAGAATCACAACTCAAACTGATCCTGAGGGAAAAAGCCATTTTTGATGGCGGTAAACTGAGTATCGATGAGGCTATAGTCGCGAACTTATTACTGGCTTTCGTTGAAGGGCGTATGAGCCAATTTGTGCGCAGCCAATTTAAACAAAAACCGACCCAATATTTTAATACTCAATGGCCATTTTTATATCGGCAGCTGCAGCAAAGTTAATCATAAATAAAGCGTTAAACTGCGTAGAAAGAGTGAATGATAAGAGGATTGTCTGCACAGTTTAATTTTCTATTTTTTCATTAATCTTTTAACGCTTTCCGGAATGCCTGTGGGCTGGCTTTTCTCCAGGTCCGCATCTTCCGGCAGCGGTTGTCCGGTGTACGCATGTAAGAAGGCTTCACATAATAACTCACTGTTAGTGGCATGGCGTAAGTTATTTACCTGACGGCGGGTGCGTTCATCGGTCAGTATTTTAAGGACTTTAGTGGGGATTGAGACTGTTATTTTTTTTACTTGCTCACTTTTTTTACCGTGCTCAGCATAAGGGCTGATATATTCACCATTCCATTTTGTAGACATCTTTATTACCCCATAAAAGTAGAAAGGTTATTTTACCTTTTGTTGCTTATTTTGGCAATCTATACGTAAAGAGGGCTAGATGTCTATTTTTCATTTTCTTTCGTTGTACTGGTAAATGACGATAAAATAAGCTCTTTATTGTCGGACAATTCAATTTCATAAAACTGCGGTAGGTTGAAGTTGATGCTTTCATCTAACTTGTTCATTTCATTATTATTTGAAGCATAAAATCGATTTACGTTTTGTACCAAATCATCTTTACCGCCGGTAAAACTATGCAGTGTCTCTATTTCATTATCCGCATTGGCAATATAAACATTAAAACCATCACAGTAATTTTCAAAAAAGAACTGCACTATACCTTCACTGATATGTGAGCCAATAATCGATGCTGTTTTATCAAAATAGGTGTTTTTTAAATTGAGAGCACTACTGGATAGTTTTTTATTGGAAATATGGCTGTAAATATCAACGGGGTTTTTTAAATGTTGTACTGAAACGCCTGTTTGTTCAAAGTAAAAGGCAAACTTTTCTTCGCCCGTCCTTAATGTTTGTACGGATCGCTGACTGATAGAATCCAAACGTAACCGTATGTATTCATTTACGTTTGGATA
>DATBNI010000398.1:0-2078 GCA_036554425.1 Psychromonas sp. | reverse complement strand
GAAAACTTATATTCTGGCAACCCTTATTGAAAAGAGAAGGAAATCATTCTCTTTCCGTTATTTATTTTCTACGCGCCTGTAAATCAAATTCTTTCCCAGGTAGCAGAGAAAAAGAAGAGTCGTCATAAAAATGTTTCTCATGTCCAGAGGGACAAGAGTCATAAGACCTATCCCTTTATGGTAATCTGGATTTTTTTCCAGGAAAAAACAAGTATCCGGGTCATTACTGCCTGCCCATTCACTTTTTTCTTTTACCGTCTGTCGTGTTACCCAACCAACTTCTCTGAGGGAGGGATCGCCGTTTGAGGATCGGACTTCGTGAAAAGCATCTGCCATTTGATCCATACTATCGAGTACATTCGAAGGCGTCGCATACCTGAAATTTGGATAAAAACGAAAAAAAAACGTGCTAATCAAATGATAGCTAGAGGGGTGTACCAGAGTACAAAAAAGGTATGATTTTTTAAATGGGTGGACTGCTTTATATTTTATGGCTTCTGTTAAAAAAAAAGAACTGGCATTTCCCTGTCTTCTATAGTCCCTCAGTATTCCGGTTTCCACTCTAAAAATAACTATATTTTCTGAATTTATAACTTTTTCGTAGGCATGCAAAGCACTATAGCCAACATCTTCTCCCTTACTATTTTTGAAAATGCGGATTTTGGTCCATTGGGCATTCAGCGGAAACATTTTTTGTTCAAACAGTGCACGGCTAACCCCGGAAAAGATTTGGCAATGAATACCATAAAGCTTGCGAAAAAAATCAGCCAAGCCCTCCTGACTGAGAGTTGCCGGATCAATAGTTTCTAAAAAGGAGACTTTCTGCATAGAAGAGGATCCTCTGCCTGAGGGTTAAATCTGCTTTTACAACATTATATCTACTTATTAACAACATGTTGAAGTGCATAACAGATCAAGTAAATAGCGCCAAAATACGCAGGATTAAACAGTTCAAGATTAGCAAAATAAGTGACATAAATAGTTACTGATAAGAACAACTAATACCAATCCGCACAACTTATTAATCCGTGTTTATATTTGGCAATGCGTTTTTAACTTATTAATACCCCGCTGATCCAGCCGAAAATGACCTGCCTAAATAAGTAATGCTAAGGCAACAAATAAATTTCTTGATAATACGGTAAAAAATCACAACTTTTATTTTATATTTCATCGGCTAACGCATCAAAACCTTCGCCCAGGACATTTGAATAATCCTGCACGGAAAAGGGTTCAAGCTTGATACCGAGACTGCCGATACGAACCCATAATTTAACAATCTGAAATGCTTCCCCGTCTTTGTCGGCGACAGTTTCTACGTTTTCGGCAACGACAACATCTTCGCTTTTAAATTCAAGCAAAGTGCCATTGCTTGACAGGGGATCCAGTCGCAAAAAAATTTTATTGGGTTCCGATGCACTTTGCTTGGCTTGCCCGACATAGGGGACAGCTTCCCTGATCAAACGATTTCTGTTTGAATACTTTTCAAGGGCATACTCGCTGCTAATCACTTCAATAATATTGGATATCATAACAATCCTCTTTTTTATTTTTTATAATAAAAATTAACTCTGACTGGCTTAGTTAAATGATAGTGCTTAATTAATTATTAACTATTAATCCAATCGAATAGAAAATAATAACAAAGGTCAATAACGCCATAAAAATACGGGTTGCAAAAAAATGATGTTGTTTAGGCAATCCAATTCTAATACCTTAGTGCTTAAAGCTTAGGATTTCGGCCGCTTATCGACCTGAGCTATCTAGATATATAGCTCCTCCGAAGAACGCAACGAGTGGCCACACTGAATGATTGGATACCATGAGAACAGCAGAAAAAGGCAACCAGCCTGATACTAATCCGCATCAGTATCTGATTTACTTTCCTTAAGGCACTAATTTGGGCTAACTACCCAAGTCCAATTATACTGCGTAAGCTGACGTTTGTAAGCTGATGAAGAACAACGGATAAATCATAATGATATTTAAGAAGCATTGCCAATAAGCACTTATTGAGGAAATTTTTGATAGGTAATGCAGTGGGGAATGTTCTTTGGAGGAATTTTGTAAGATAAGAA
>DATBNI010000386.1:0-3393 GCA_036554425.1 Psychromonas sp. | reverse complement strand
TAAGGTTGTCCTAAGCTTTATTTATTATATTAACCCCCATTTTTAATCATTTCTATGCCTGTATCTATCGTTTTCACTGTTCTAACAATAGAGCTACACTTTTTAATGAGCTTGTCTTGGGTGGGATTTGTTTATTTATTTTGTCCTTTTAATTAAAGGATATCTTTCTTGATGATTTAACTAAAAGAGAGGTGGGACACATTTTGTTATGCACCTAGTTGCTAAATACATGGATTATTTTGCTTATATTTTTCGGTGTGATTTAGGTCGCAGTAAACGCGCTATTTTTACATAGAATCATCGGCTCAATCACCCCACAATGTTGTGGAACGTCTAATCATTAAGAGGTTAATAATATGAGTAATTGGAAAAGAAAGCTTGCTACAGTGATGCTTACAACTGCCTGCATAGTCAGTACATCTGCCCATGCGTTTTGGGGCAGCAGCGATGAAACGATGAAATTGGCGTTTCTGGTTAAGCAACCAGAAGAGCCATGGTTTCAAACTGAATGGAACTTTGCGGATAAGGCCGCAGAGCAGTATGGTTTTGAAATGATTAAAATGGCAGTGCCTGATGGTGAAAAAACCTTAAATGTAATAGATACCATTGCCGCTATGGGCGTTAAAGGTTTCGTTATTTGTACGCCGGATCCTAAATTAGGGCCTGCTATTATGGCAAAAGCAAACAGTTATGGTTTAAAAGTGATCGCTGTTGATGATCAATTTTTAAATGCCAAAGGGAAACCCATGACCGATGTGCCACTGGTGATGATGGCTGCAAGCCAAATTGGTCAGCGTCAAGGTAAAGAGCTTTACACCGAGATGACTAAACGCGGTTGGAATGTGAAAGATACAGCAGTGATGGCGATTACCGCTGAAGAGCTTGATACCGCACGCCGCCGAGTGAAAGGCTCGCTTGATGAGTTAATGGCCAGTGGTTTTCCTGAACAGCAGATCCACAAAGTACCGACCAAAGCCAATGATATTCCCGCGGCACTTAACGCAGCTAACTCTATGCTGGTGCAATACCCTGGTGTTAAAAACTGGCTGATTGTCGGCATGAATGATAATACCGTTCTCGGCGGCGTACGCGCCACAGAAGGGCAAGGCTTTACAGCTGATAATGTGATTGGTATTGGCATCAATGGCGTAGATGCAGTGAGTGAATTGTCAAAAGACAACTCAACAGGATTCTACGGTTCATTGTTACCAAGTCCGGATGTACACGGCTTCAAAAGTACCGAGATGCTTTATAAATGGGTGAAAGATGATATTGAGCCGCCTAAGTTTGTTGAAGTAACAGATGTGGTACTTATTACCCGAGATAACTACCAAGCTGAGCTGAAGAAAAAAGGCCTATAACATTATCGGTTGGATGAGGTAACTCATCCAACACTCTATCAGGAGTAGTTACATGAAAGATGGTCAGACATATCTCGAATTTAAGAAAATTTGCAAATCATTTCCTGGCGTTAAGGCGTTAACTGATATGAGCTTTAAGGTTAAGGTGGGGAGTATTCATGCCTTAATGGGGGAAAATGGCGCAGGTAAATCAACTTTATTGAAAATATTAAGTGGCATTCATCAGCCAACCGACGGCGCATTGTTTATTGATAATAAAGAGGTGAAATTTAACTCAACCACGGAAGCATTAGATCAAGGGATTGCCATTATATACCAGGAGCTAAATTTGATCCCTGAGCTAAGCGTTGCCGAAAATATTTTTTTAGGACAATTACCCACTAAAAATGGCTGCGTTGATCATGCTTTACTGCATCGCGAGACGAGCGAACAACTGGCCTGGCTGGGTGAAAAAATCGATCCGTCTCAACCTTTAAAATCGCTCTCTATCGGTCAATGTCAAATGGTTGAAATAGCTAAGGCACTCAGCCGTAATGCCAAAATAATTGCCTTTGATGAACCGACCAGCAGCCTGTCACAACGCGAGATTGTTAATCTTTTTAAAGTGATCCGCGAACTTCGTGAGCGAGGCAAAGTCATTTTGTATGTTTCACACCGCATGGAAGAAATTTTCGCACTCTGTGATGCAATCACCATCTTCAAAGATGGGTCCCATATTCAAACATTTGATGATATGACGCAGCTGGATCATGACCGTTTAGTACATTTAATGGTGGGACGTGAAATTAACGATATTTATAATTACCGTGGCAGAGAATATGGCCAGGTGGGGCTTGCAGTTAATAACATTCATGCGCCAACATTAGCCAAACCGCTCTCATTTGAGATTAAGCAAGGCGAAATTTTAGGCCTGTTTGGTCTGATTGGCGCCGGGCGAACGGAATTAGCCCGCTTATTATTTGGTGCGGATAAAGCGCACAGCGGCAGCATTCATGTCAATGGTAAATTAGTCAATATCACCTCCCCCATTGATGCGATTAAAGCGGGCATTACCTACTGCCCTGAAGACAGAAAAGCCAGTGGCATAGTCCCTATTTTATCGGTGAAAGAAAATAACAACATTAGCGCTCGGCCAGATCATCTGAAAATGGGCTGTGTGGTGAATGAAAGCTGGGAGAATAAAAATGTTACTCAGCAGATAAAGGATCTTAATGTAAAAACCCCCAGTTTTAACCAAATTATAGGTAATTTATCGGGCGGCAATCAGCAAAAAATTATTTTGGGTCGCTGGTTATCCACTGATATGAAGGTACTTATCCTGGATGAGCCTACCCGAGGTATTGATATCGGCGCTAAATCTGAAATTTATGAACTGATTTTAAAATTAGCAGAGCGCGGTATTACTATTTTGGTTATCTCCAGTGATTTACCCGAAGTCCTGGGTATTTCAGATCGATTATTAGTCATGAAAGATGGCTGCATAACGGGAGAACTGCAACGCTCTTCGTTCACAGAAGAGAAGGCCTTGTCTTTGGCAATGCTTAATAACAACACAACAGCAGCATAAATGAAGGTGATATTATGACAACTACTACTATTAGTAAAAAAAACAATAAACTGAAAAACAAAATCGACTTTTCGCAGTTTTGGGATAAATTTGGCATGCTGACTGTTTTTGCTGCTCTTTTCCTATTATGCGCTCTGTTTGTGCCAAATTTCGCCTCCTTTATTAATATGCGCGGCCTTGGGCTGGCCGTTTCCATGAGCGGTATTATCGCCTGTGCGAGTTTGTTTTGTATCGCCTGCGGCGATATTGATCTGTCCGTCGCCTCTGTTGTGGCCTGCTCCGGCGTGGTCACTGCTGTGGTTATCAATAGCACCAGCAGCGTTATGCTCGGGGTTGGGGCTGGATTATTATCAGGCATACTGTTTGGTCTGCTTAACGGTTTTGTTATTGCTAAATTGCAGGTGAATGCATTGATCACTACCTTAGCAACGATGCAGATTGCCCGTGGTCTAGGCTACATTATTT
>DATBNI010000360.1:0-4150 GCA_036554425.1 Psychromonas sp. | reverse complement strand
GCGCCTAAAATCTCCACCCGCTTAATAGAATCTATGCCTAAGTCCGCTTCCATGTCCATAGCAAGATCCAGCATCTCCACCGGATAACCGGTTTTGTCCGCCACTACCGTCAGCATGACGGCTTGGACAGCAGATAAATCGGCTGATTCCATAGTCGGGACAATAGGCACGACATTATCGGCTGGCGTAATTGCAGCCGGCGTCTGTGCCTGCATATAGGTAACAATTGCGCCCAGAGTGCGCAGCTCTGCTAGCGCCTGCGGATTTAATTCCGGCAGCGAGCTGATCTGATCCTGCACCGCACCTAGAATCTCCACCCGCTTAATAGAATCTATGCCTAAGTCCGCTTCCATGTCCATGGCAAGATCCAGCATTTCCACCGGATAACCGGTTTTATCCGCCACCACGGCCAGCATAACATTTTGAATTTTATGCAAAGCAATAGCTGCTGTTTGTTCAACGGCAACAGGAGTCGGGACAGGGGCAACAACGGAAGCTTTATCTTGTTGAACTGGCGCAGCTGTTGCCTGTTGCGCAGCTTTCATAGTCGCGGTGCTGTCAGCAGGAACGGCAAAAGTAGATTCGGCCGACTCAGCCACAAGAGCGCCTTCTGCTATCGGCATAGCCGTTAACATCTGCTGCATATGCTCGGTTTGATTATTTAAATAAGTTTCATGAACGCGTAATGTTTCAGACTGGAAGTCATGGTACATAGACAATGTTTTGTCTAAACTTTCAGGTAACTCAGTCGCACCCGCCTGAGATGCTAATACGCTCTGGAATGTTTTTGCGTACTCTTTTGGCCCCTGCATATACTCTTCATGAACAGTTAAAAGTTGTGCCTGATGCTGCATTACCTGGCTGACACTTTGTTCAATAGACTGCACTAAGGCGGCGTTATTGTCTGCTTGATTATTCAATGCGTGAATATTGACAGCTTGATTATCAAAGGGCGACCCATCGGCATTGAGGTAAACAATCTTTTCTACAATTTTCTCGACTATTACCTCTTTTACAATAATATTTTCAATTTCTTTGGCTGGCGCAGTGGTGATTGTTTGACCGTCATTTAAGGCATCGCTAAAGGCTTGTTTAGTTTTTGCACTCACATAAGCAGCACCGGATAATTTCATTGCCAGAGGGGATTTTTCAGGAGGAATTGTCGGACGTTGTAATGCGTTATATGGGTCAATATTATCTAATTGCACACCTAATACGGCCATTTCAAGGGCGGCTAAACGCAGCTGCAAATCGGCAGATTTTTTAGGATTGGCATTAACCGCAATGGTGGTGACATCGGATTTATCCTGCAGGATATTATCCACTAAACGGGTTAATACGTTTTTAGGACCAAATTCAATAAAGATACGTCCACCCGCTTGATATAAATTATCAATCTCATCCTTAAAATGAACAGGTTCTAAAATATGTTTTTTCAGGCTGGTTTTTATAACCTCGGCTGCCGTTGAATGTGCCGCTGCACTGCCATTGGAAAAGACCGGAATAGAAGGCGATTTAAATGCCACAGTGTCGATCACTTCGGCAAAGGGTTGTTGCGCATGTCCTACCAATTGCGTATGAAATGCTGCAGAAACAGGCAGCTGTATCACCTTGTAGCCTTTTTCTTTAAGCTGCTCAAAGGCAACGGCTACCTGACTGGTTGACCCCGCAACAACCACTTGATTATTCGCGTTATAATTAGCAATTGAAAGATCGCTAATAGATTCAATATCCCGCTCGATCAGGACGGGGTCGCCGACCACTGCTATCATGGTGCCGGGATCAAAGTTTGCATCCTGCGGCGCGGCCATTGCCTGACCACGGCTGCGCGCCAGTAACATATAATCCTGCTCGGATAACACCCCCGCGGCCCATAAGGCGGTTAACTCGCCAAAGCTATGCCCTGCCGTGAAATCAGCTTTAAAACCAGCCTGCAGGAAGGTTTTATATAATCCCGCGCTGAAAGCGCCAATCGCAGGTTGCGCGTGTTGCGTTAAGCGTAAGCTTTCTTCCTGTATCTGACGTTTTTCAGCCGTAAAGACAGGAAGCGGGTAAGTCACTTTTGACAACTGCTGCAAACCGTTATCGCTGAACTGGCTATCCATCAAGACATTAGTTTCTAACATTGAGGGGAAGTTACAGGCTAAATCACGCCCCATATTAACGTACTGGGAACCTTGTCCGGGGAACAGAGCAACCACTTTACCCTGTGTTTCAAGCCCGCTTTCACGGTAATAAATACCCGTTGGTTTAGACCATGCGGTTGAGTCATCCAAGGACAACTGCTGCAGTATCTGTTCAATAAACTGCCCTGCCTGCTGCGCATTTTTAGCCACAAAAGCGCAACGCGCCAGCTTCTGCTCCGGGGTCGACAAGGGGTTTTCAACCACTAAGGCGTTAAACGCATAAGCTTGTAAATCATAGCTCACCGTCAGTTTTTCAGCCCAGGCCGTTAAAGATTGCTGCAAAGCCGGTTTATCTGCTGCGCTGATAAGAATAGTTTGCGGCACTTCATTTAAACGGTATTGGCCTGTTTGTTTGCTTTGGTATTCTTCTAATACCAGGTGGAAATTAGTGCCGCCAAAACCAAATGAACTGATCCCGGCACGGCGCTTAATACCATCGGCACGCGGCATCCAGGGCCGGGTTTCACTGTTGATATACAGTGGCGTATTGTCAATATCCAGGCTTTTGTTAGGTTGCTCCACGTTAATGGTGGCTGGCAGCACTTTATGGTACAGCGCTAAAGAAGCTTTGATTATCCCCGCAGCGCCGGCGGCGGCTTTAGTATGGCCAATTTGTGATTTAACCGAGCCTAATGCGATATGTTGTTTTTGTTTATTGTTTTCACTAAACAGGGTTGTTAACCCCGTAAACTCAGCGGCGTCTCCCGCTTTTGTACCTGTACCATGCGCTTCAATCAAGCCACAAGTTATTGGATCAAAACCCGCGTCTGCATAAGCACCTTTGAGTGCTTTTACCTGTCCCGAGGGACTGGGTGCATAAATGGATTTGTAACGCCCATCCGATGAACTGCCTATCCCTTTAATAACAGAATAGATTTTGTCGCCATCTCGCTCAGCATCGGCTAAACGTTTCATGGCGATCATGCCCACTCCTTCACCAATCATCATACCGTTGGATTGGTCATCAAAGGGACGAATTTTTTCGCCATCGGTAAAGGCAGGGGTTTTTGAGAACGACATGTACATAAAGGGAGAATTATCGCAACAGACCCCACCCGAGATCATCATCTCCGAGCGATACTCAAGCAAATCTGAAACAGCCATTTTAATCGCCGCTAAAGAGCCCGCACAGGCAGCATCAACCACGCAGTTCGTTCCGCCAAAATCAAAACGGTTGGCGATACGTCCGGCAATCACATTACCGAGCATACCCGGGAATGAGTTCTCTTCCCACGGTATATAAGCTTTTTTAAATTTCTCTATGATCATATTACGATCGGCTTCGCACACACCCGATGCTTTTAATACTTTGTCTAACACCGGCCCCTGCAGGCGGGAGGTTAATGGCGAGATCTGTTTCTGGCCCCCGCCAACACCTAAGGTAATACCGATTTTATCGCGATCATAACTGTTTTCATCGGCGATGCCCGCATCTGCCAGTACATCGCGCGCAACCACCAAAGACATCAACTGGGTAATATCGGTTAATTCTAATAAATTGGGTGGCAAGCCAAATTCCATCGGATCAAAATCCAGCTCAGGTAAAAAACCGCCGCGTTTACAGTAGGTTTTATCCGCCGCTTTTTTATCGGCAGAGTAATAATCATCAATCGCCCAACGATCTTCCGGTATATCCTTGATGCCGTTCACTGACTCAACAATATTATCCCAAAATTGGGCAAGATTTTTGCTTTCTGCAAAAACGGAAGCCATACCAACAATCGCGATCGGGCATTCCTGCAGGCGAGAACTTAACTGCTTCTCTTCTGCCGTATCGTGATTGTGCGGGTTTTGCTCTGTAAACATTTTGTTACTCCAGTTAGGAAGCTGTTGCGTTACTCGTTGTCAGACATTTGCCCAACTAAATAGATGAAAACGACTTAAAAATTGATTGTCATTATCCGTTAATATTTTTGCACCCGGGTTACGGCAGCGTAATAAGCCCAGTTAAGTATTTACTTTTT
>DATBNI010000605.1:0-4030 GCA_036554425.1 Psychromonas sp. | reverse complement strand
TTTTCCGCCACCGGGCCCACCGGTTAAGACAATACGTCTCTTTATATTTAATTTATTCATAGGAGTTCCCATGTTTATAGATTCAGTAAAATATTTACAACATATTGTTATTTTGGATATTTCTACAGAGCAGTAAAAATTACGACTATTAATTATTATTGTTCAATATCTGAACTTAGCTATTCTTTAAGTTAGAAAATATTGGGAAGGGCAGGTGTTGGTATTTACTGTAAGCCGATAGTTATAGCATTGGGAGAAAAACGTTCTGCACTGATTAAAGTTTACATTGGATAACTCTGCTTTTCTGCCTTGCGCAAACATTTTCAGGCGAAAGAGAAACAAGCGCTAAGCATAAACTAAAAGCCGATAATGATAGTTTTAAATTACCGGCTTTAGCGTATTAATGTCCTTAGCTGCAAAGGCTTCCTGGCGTTCAACACAGGAACTGAATACATTAGCTCCACAGGCTGTTAACTTGCGCTTTCATAATCAATGGGATCATTAATGCCGTTAGCTGCAAAGGCTTCCAGGCGTTCAACACAGGAGCCGCACTTACCGCAGGCTTTCTCCCTGCCGTTATAACAGGTCCAGGTGTTACTATAATCAAGACCCATTTTTATACCGTCTTTTAAGATACCGATTTTGTTGTTGTTTAAATAGGGCGAAAAAATTTCTACCTTTTCATAATTAGCCACGGCAGCGACTTCATTCATTTTTTCTACAAAAATTGGCCGGCAATCGGGATAAATTTCATGATCCCCCGAATGTGCGCCGTAATAAACCTGCTCGGCACCGAGTGAAACGGCGTAACCAATAGCCAAAGATAATAAAATCATATTACGATTGGGCACTACAGTGGATTTCATGTTTTCCTGTTGGTAATGGCCCTGCGCAACATCAATGCTGCTGTCGGTTAATGAAGAACCGCCAATTAACTGGTTAATGGCAGAAATATCAATAACTTTGTGCTGGACTCCTAATTCTTCACAAACCTGACGCGCCACTTCAATCTCTTTAATATGGCGCTGGCCGTAATCAAATGTTAAAGCATAAGGGGTTAAACCTTGTTGCATGGCTTTGTGCAATACGGTGAAAGAGTCCATCCCTCCAGAATAAATTACGACGACTTTTTTAGGCATAAAACTTGTTTTCCCTGATTGATTCACATATAAAACGGATCCTGAGTAATGATACATAAATTTTCAAACCCTTTAAATTTTATTGTTATCTTTTGTATTTTTCATATATATAAAGATTAAGTTTTAAATAGGTTCGATTTTATATCTTCACTTACTTATTGAGTTACAATGGCATGATCCTGTTCCCAACCGAGCATAATAAAGCAATGAATCAAAACTATAAAGTAAACGAATTATTTCAAACTATCCAGGGAGAAGGTTTTTATACCGGTGTACCTGCTATTTTTTTACGTTTACAGGGCTGTGATGTAGGTTGTGCCTGGTGTGATACTAAACATACCTGGGAAATAAACCCAGATAAAGAGAGAGAACTGATTTTATTAACGGGCAGCAGTAATGAATCGACGCGTTGGGCAAATGTTAACGCTCGGGAGATAGTTGCTGAAATTAAACGCCTGGGATACAGCGCCAATTTAGTGGTGATCACAGGCGGTGAACCTTGTATGGTAGATCTGCGTGAATTAACCACTGTGCTGCATGAATTTGAATTTAAAACACAGATAGAAACCAGCGGCACTTATCCTGTTTTAGTCGCGCCTATGACCTGGGTGACGCTCTCTCCAAAGGTCAATATGCGCGGAGGTAAAGTCGTTTTACACTCTGCACTTGAACGTGCGGATGAAATCAAACATCCAGTCGGCACTGAAAAAGATATCGAACAGCTAGATGCATTGTTAGCAGAGCTTAAATCGAGCGAAGACAAAATTATCTGTTTACAGCCGATTTCGCAAAAGGTAAAAGCGACACTGTTATGCAGTCAGGTCTGTATCGAACGTAACTGGCGTTTGTCGGTGCAGATGCATAAGTATCTGGGAATTGATTAGTTAGCGCCGATAGACTCTTTCGTTTTTGAACAACGGATAGCAAGGCTTTACCTTACTGCGGGTCAATTAAAACAGCAGTAAGGTAAAGCACTGCTGTCTTTATTGTATGCACCTTGCTAGGATCTGTTTTTTGATTCTTGTTAGGTATTTCTTTTGACCATTTCTGCTGCTACTTTAAAAAAACATCTCTCCCAGGCTTTATATCAAGACCAATTTGTTTTGGCGCGTCGTATTGATGCGGCGAAAAAACAAAAAACAGCTGAAAAAGTAGAGCATGCTCTGGTCAAAATAGCCTGCGATATCCAGTCATCAATCGACGCGCGCGCCTTACGTTTACTTAACTTACCTAAAGTGAGTTATCCGCCAAGCTTGCCCGTCAGCCAGAAAAAAGATGATATTTTGGCGGCTATTCGTGATAACCAAGTTGTTATTATTGCAGGAGAAACCGGATCCGGAAAAACCACTCAGATTCCTAAAATTTGTTTGGAGTTAGGCCGTGGTGTTTCAGGCCTGATCGGTCATACCCAGCCCAGGCGCATCGCGGCACGTACCGTTGCCAACCGTATTGCTGAAGAGCTTGATTCGACTGTGGGTGAAACCGTTGGTTACCGGGTACGTTTTACCGATAAAGTCAGCGAACGCTCTTATATCAAGTTAATGACCGACGGTATTTTATTGGCGGAAATTCAAAATGATCGTTTTTTAAGTAAATATGACACTATTATTATCGATGAAGCGCATGAGCGCAGTCTCAATATTGATTTTTTATTAGGTTATCTGAAAGGTTTATTACCGCGCCGTCCGGATCTTAAAGTCATTATCACCTCTGCAACTATTGATCCTGAACGATTTTCCAACCATTTCCCCTCCGCCCGCGGTAAAAAAGCCCCGATCATTGAGGTCTCCGGCCGTACTTTCCCCGTTGAAACCTTATATCGTCCTTTAGAAGATTATGCCGGTGGTGATCAAATTGAAGGCATCTTTAATGCAGTCGATGAATTACAGCGCTTAGGCCGCGGTGATATTCTGATTTTTATGAACGGTGAACGGGAAATTCGCGACACAAGCGAGGCACTAAATCGCCGTAATTTACGTGATACTGAAGTGTTACCGCTGTTTGCAAGGTTAAGCGTTGCCGAGCAGAATAGAATTTTCCAACCGCATCAAGGCCAGCGTATCGTTTTAGCCACCAACGTTGCAGAGACGTCACTGACTATTCCCGGTATTAAATATGTTATTGATACCGGCACAGTGCGTATCAGCCGCTACAGTTACCGTACTAAGGTACAACGTTTACCGATTGAACCTGTTTCACAGGCAAGTGCTAATCAGCGTAAAGGGCGCTGCGGGCGTGTCAGTGAAGGTGTGTGTATTCGCCTTTATGGCGAAGATGATTTTCTCTCCCGCCCGGAGTTTACCGATCCGGAAGTGCTGCGTACTAATCTTGCATCGGTTATTTTACAGATGCTCTCCTTGGGCTTAGGAGATTTGAATAAATTCCCCTTTGTGCAGCCGCCTGAAGATCGTAATATTAAAGACGGTTTAGCCTTATTAGAAGAGTTAGGGGCGGTTGATCTCAGCATCCAGGAAACCCAGAAAAAGTTGACTCCCTTAGGCAGACAGTTAGCTAAATTGCCCGTTGATCCGCGTTTGGCGCGTATGATTTTAGCGGCGCAGGAGTTTGGTTGTGTCCATGAAGTGATGGTGATCAGCGCGGCATTAAGTATCCAGGACCCGCGTGAACGGCCAATGGATAAACAGCAGGCCGCCGATGAAAAGCATCGTCGCTTTTTTGATAAAGATTCCGATTTTATCGCTTTTGTTAATCTTTGGGATTATATCAAAGAGCAGCGTCATGAGCTTTCCAGCAGTCACTTCCGTAAAATGTGTCAAAAAGAGTTTCTGGCTTATATGCGGGTGCGCGAGTGGCAGGATATCTACACGCAAATTAAACAGGTTATTGATGAGCTCGGCATTAAAATCAACGGGCAAGCTTCCAATTTTGAA
>DATBNI010000288.1:0-1540 GCA_036554425.1 Psychromonas sp. | reverse complement strand
GTGGTATTTTCGACAATGATCTCCTGGGAGATTGCATCATATGTTTCTGGGCCTGGTTTATACTTATTGCCAATAATATCCACATGCGCACCCCCATTGACTCCTGTGGCAAACCAATGCCAGTTGTAAATGAGATTATTGACCACCTTTGCGCTGGCTATTCTGAGCAAGGGTAATCGATGGGAAGTGTTGGCAAAGAGATTATTATGCAGAGTGACATCCTTAAAATCCTTGGTGTTATCGTTACTACCGGCGATAAATCCGGTGCTATGTCCATCTAACCCTTCTGATATTATATTCCAAGAATAGGTAATATTATGAGGCGCTGTATCTTTTGACCATGACCACACCTGAGCATTTTCATCATGTGCCCAACTCATCGAAACATGATCGATAATATTATTATACAGATCACCTTTACCTATCATCCCGATTGCGTCGCCGACCTGATCTGCCAAAGGGTATTCTGTTCCCGTACGTATTTTAAGGAACCGCACAACAACATCATGTGTTCTAATACCTAACTCATGCCCTTTAAGCGTAATACCACCTTCAGGTGCTGTCTGGCCTGCAATAGTGATATAGGGATTGGTGATTGAAATAGTTTCACCCTCAAGATCGATAACACCGGAAACTTTGAAAACAACCGTTCTTGGACCGGAGGCTTCTGCAGCTTCACGTAAACTGCCCGGCCCGCTGCCATTGAGATTTGTTACTTCGATAACGCGGCCACCACGCCCGCCAACAGTTTCAGCTGCGGAGCCTTCCGCTCCGGGAAAAGCAGGAAGCGCAAAAGCTTGCTCAGTAAACGCGGTTGTCAGCAGTAAAGTATAACCGAATGCTTTTAGTTTTTTTCTCGAACATATCATTGAAATGAATTCCTTGTGTATATTATGTAAAATTGAGTATTATTCCGAATGGCTCTTAATTAAAAAAGAGGTCTTTAAATTCAGTCTATTAACTTGGTAATGCGTGTAAAAATATATTCATTGCAAATATAAAATTATCCCTGGTTGATGTGTGAAAAGGGACAAAGGTATTCTTTTGAGGAGTGCATTAAATAGTGTTTTTGAAGTATTTGCATGGCTCTTTACGTTTCTTTACACTCACTCATTCAGTGTTTTTCTACGGTAGATTTTTAGTAGCACAGCAGTAAAAGTTATCAATAAAGGCCAAAAAAAGGTATTTATTTCCCTGCTATCGGTTTGATATACAAAGCTAGAAGTGTAATGACACAATTTTAGTAGAGAATTTTTTATCGGTATTATTAATACAAATGACGAGGTTGAAAATGGGGAATAAAATGTGATTTATCTAATTAAAAAATTCCCTCCGATTAGGTAACGCCAAGCCTTTTCTCAATAAAACAGAAAAAGATATCTAGATAAGCTGAAAGTGAGTGTAATCTCTGGGGTACAGGAGATATTTAAAAAATTTTAAATGGTCATTATCTTGAAAAATACAGAATTCTTATTATAGTTAATTTACATGAGCGAATTTAGGAAACAATCGGGCATCTTTGTTGGATATTTGATTTTTT
>DATBNI010000264.1:0-7667 GCA_036554425.1 Psychromonas sp. | reverse complement strand
ATCACTGCCATCTGCAGGCAGTAAATCGATCATATGCAATAATACACGGCAACGCTCTAAATGACGCAGGAAACGTGTACCAAGGCCGGCACCATCAGATGCGCCTTCGATTAGCCCGGGAATATCTGCAATCACAAAACTGCGTCCATAGCCCATGCTGACCACACCCAAATTTGGCACTAAGGTCGTAAAGGGGTAATCTGCCACTTTTGGTTTTGCCGCTGAAACACTGCGGATAAAGGTCGATTTACCGGCATTAGGCAGACCTAACATGCCAATATCGGCAAGCAATAATAACTCCAGAAGCAGGTTACGCACTTCGCCCGGAGTACCATCGGTCTTTTGACGAGGGGCACGGTTAGTACTGCTTTTAAAACGCGCATTGCCTAAACCGTGGAAGCCGCCTTTGGCAACCATTAGCTTTTGTCCATCGCGCGTTAAATCACCCAGAACTTCTCCGGTATCATCATCACGGCAGCGTGTTCCGACTGGTACTTTAACGATTTTATCTTTACCGCGAGATCCGGTACAGTCTCGTGTTTGACCATTTTCGCCACGTTCAGCATCGTAAAAACGCACAAAACGAAAATCGACCAGGGTATTTAAATTTTCATCTGCCTGCAGGTAAACGTCACCGCCATCACCGCCATCACCGCCATTCGGGCCGCCACGCGGGATATATTTTTCTGTACGGAAGCCGATACAGCCGTTGCCACCATCTCCGGCATCAACCTTTATTTTTGCTTCGTCAACAAACTTCATTCCAACCTCCAAGAAACCAACACTATCGCTGGCTTGTATAAACTATAATTATACTCATTTCTATTGAACATAGATCACATTTTCAAATGTAAATAGAAATAAGTACAGTGTAAAATATTATTTAAGGTAAAAAAAAAGCCCCGCATCAGCGAGGCTTTTAAAATTCTTTCGTCAAGACTGAAATTATTCAGCTACGATAGTAATGAAGCTACGCATCTTTGGACCTTTCTTTTCAAACTTAACTACGCCTGTAGCTTTAGCAAAAAGAGTATGGTCTTTACCGATACCAACATTAATACCAGCGTGGAACTTAGTACCACGTTGACGAACAAGAATATTACCAGCTAGAACTGATTCGCCACCAAAACGTTTAACACCTAGGCGTTTACTTTCGGAATCGCGACCGTTATTAGTACTACCACCAGCTTTTTTATGTGCCATTTTTAATAACTCCTAATTAAGCGTTAATTGCAGTAATTTTAACTTCAGTAAACCACTGACGATGACCCGCTGTTGTACGCGAATGCTTACGACGACGGAATTTAACGATTTTAATTTTATTGCCACGACCGTGAGCTACTACTTCAGCAGTAACTTTACTTCCTTCAACGTATGGAATACCAACTTTAACGTCTTCTGCATTGACTACTAAAAGAACTTTATCAAATTCTACAGTCGCGCCCGCTTCAACATCTAGTTTTTCCAAACGAAGAGTTTGTTCAACAGCTACACGGTGTTGCTTGCCACCACTCTGGATAACAGCGTACATGTTTCTTACTCCGTTCAGGCATCTCGTGCTATTTCATTCGAAATTTCGCATCGAGAGCACACTTATATTAATCACAATGGTGGCGGATTCTACGGCAAACAAGACTTGTTGGCAATGATATTCACTAAATATATTGCAATTTAATTACGCCTTAAATTGACCCGCTAAAATAAAATAATATCAGCGACAATATAAGCGGCCGATCCTAGAAAAAAGCGGATTTTGTTAATAAATTACTTTACTTTATTTTCTGTATTATCAAGGAACTATCCGATAGCCTACTGATCAGACATTTACTCTGCCATGGGATAAATTGTTTTTTAGGTAAAACCAAATCCCGCAACAGAAAATAAAACCGCTATTTTATCATTTATCCAGTTCAATAGTGATAGGGGTTGTTATAAGTCGAATAATTTGTCGTTTAAGCAGTTGAGATATAACTCATAAACGGCAATAATAGCCATTCTTTATAAGAATGGCTATTTGGACTTTTAGGACCATGGATATCAAAACAATTCAGCGTATTTCTGCAACTGAAATGAATCAGGTCAATATACTGATCACGGAACAATTAAGCTCGGATGTCGCCTTAATTAATCAATTGGGTTTTTATATTATTAATAGCGGCGGTAAACGTATCCGCCCCTTAATTACCATATTAGCAGCAAAATCGCTGGGTATTCATGATCCAAACAGCACTAAACTGGCTGCGATTATTGAATTTATTCATACCGCAACCTTACTGCACGATGATGTAGTCGATGACTCAAGTCTGCGCCGCGGCAAACAAACAGCAAATGCGGTATTTGGTTCAGCAGCAAGCGTATTAGTCGGGGATTTTTTATATACCCGCTCTTTTCAGATGATGACCGAGTTGCGTAATTTAAAAGTAATGGATATTTTATCTTCGGCAACCAATATTATTGCTGAAGGTGAAGTTTTACAGTTAATGAATTGTAATGATCCGGACACCACTGAAAAAAATTATATGGATGTTATCTACTTTAAAACCGCCAAACTATTTGAAGCGGCAACACAACTTGTTGCTGTCTTAGGCGGGCAGTCTACTGAAATTGAAGCTGCTTTACTCAATTATGGAAAGTACCTTGGTACGGCATTCCAGTTAACCGACGATGTTATGGATTATAACTCCGATGCGACCGAGATGGGTAAAAATACCGGAGATGATCTGGCTGAAGGTAAACCGACCTTACCGCTTTTATATGCGATTCAACAGGGCAACAAGCAGCAAGCTACGCTTATCAGAGAGGCAATTGAAAAAGGTAATGGTATGCAGCACTTTGATGAGATCATGCAGGCATTGCGTGATACAGGCGCATTAGAGTACACAAAAAAGCGCGCACTTGAAGAAGCGGATAAAGCCATTAAAGCCATTAGTATTATTCCGGACAACCAATACAAACAAGCACTAATAAGCTTGGCCCACCTTGCCGCTGATCGAAAATCTTAAGTTTTAAAAAAGCCTTTAGCAGCGAATTGCTAAAGGCTTTTATCTTATACCAAAAGAACTAAATTAAGGATGTTCAATCAGCAATACCCGACACTCATAGGGTTTTAGTGTGATTGACCGCATCGGTTGCACGGTTAATAATTCAGGGTAATTTCCAATAATATATTTCCCTTTATGAAGTTCCAGATTCATTGGCAGTTCATATTCAAGCGGCTCGGCATAATAGTTGTTGAGACAAATAAGGGTCTGCTTATCGCTGCGACGCTGATAACAAAACAGTTGCCTATGCTCAGGGGCCAAATCCGTATAATCCCCGGTTGTGATCACTTCAACCTCTTTACGCAGCGCGATTAAACCCTGGTAATAATAAAAAACTGAATTCTCATCTTCAAGCGCCTTTTGTACATTTACTTCTTTGTAATTGCCAGCGACTTCCAGCCAGGGTGTGCCTTTTGTAAAACCGCCATGCGGCTCACTATTCCACTGCACTGGCGTGCGCGAATTATCGCGTGATTTTTGGGCAAGAATAGCCAGCACCTGCTCTTCACTTTTACCCTGCTGATTGAGCATAATGTCGTACATATTAGTACTTTCGAGATCCCGGTATTGATCAATTGACCTGTAGCCGGGATTGGTCATTGCAATCTCTTCACCTTGAAAAATATAAGGCGTGCCCTGCATCATATGCAGTGAGGTTGCCAGCATTTTCGCGGATTCTACCCGATACCGCTGATCATTGCCTAAACGGCTAACGATACGCGGCTGATCATGATTACACCAGAACAGTGCAGACCAGCCTTTGCCGAACATGCCCTGCTGCCAATGGTTAAAAATAGTTTTCAGCTCTATAAAATCAAAGGGTGCCTGCGTCCATTTCTCACCTTTTATATAATCGACTTTTAAATGGTGAAAATTAAACACCATCGACAGCTCTTTCCCGTCAAGCGCTGAATATTGCTGGCACTGTTCCAGCGTGGTGGAAGACATCTCACCGACCGTGACTGAGCCATATTGATTAAACACAGCATCACTTATCTCGCGCAGGTATTGATGCACGCGCGGTCCATCTGTATAAAAACGGCGCCCGTCCCCCTGGTAGTCATTCTGATAATCCTGCTGTTTAGATATTAAGTTAATAACATCAAGACGAAAACCATCAACCCCTTTTTCAGCCCAAAAGCTGATAATATCTTTCACTTGATCACGCACTTTGGGATTTTCCCAGTTTAAATCAGCCTGCTCTTTAGCAAAAAGATGCAGGTAATACTGCTTAGTCTGCTCATCTAACTGCCATGCATTGCCGCCAAACTTTGATACCCAATTGTTCGGTGCCTGACCATCTACAGGGTCTTTCCAGATATAATAATCACGATATTCACTTTCTTTATTGCCCAAAGCCGATTGGAACCATTGATGCTCTGTTGAAGTATGGTTAACCACAATATCCAGAATAATGCGGATACCTCTCTGATGAGCGCTTTCTAAAAGCTGATCAAAATCAGCCATGCAGCCGAAATCAGGGTTAATAGTGTAATAATCAGAAATATCATAACCGTTATCAATCATGGGTGATGCATAGATTGGAGTAAGCCAAATCGCATCAATACCTAATGTTTTTAGGTAATCGAGTTTAGAGATAATACCTTTAAGGTCTCCTGTGCCTTTATCTGCGCTGTCACAAAAACTTTTAGGATAAATCTGATAAATGGTCGCCGTTCTCCACCATTCTCTGTCTATTTTATTCATATAATTAACTCTTGGATCTCTTCAGTTTATAAAAACCGTCAGGCAATATTTATCACTAAACGGTTAACATTGGTTATTCAAGCTAGTTAATTACCGCTTCTGCCTCATCATCAATCAAATCAACTTCCTTAAGATTGCCTTTGTTCTCAGCACGCTTGTAAAGAATAAGCGTTAAAACAATCGGCACTATTATCGCGACTAACATAGCCAGCGCATAGACCGCCCAATACTGCGGCTGAATGGATAAGATACCCGGCAATCCACCGACGCCAATCCCGTTCGCCATTACACCTGCAATACCACAAACAGCGGCGGCCATTGCTGAGCCAATCATTGCTGATAACATAGGAAATTTATATTTCAAGTTGATCCCGTACATAGCGGGCTCTGTCACCCCTAAAAATGCCGATATAGCAGCAGGAATCGAAATCTCACGCTCATTATTTTTTTTGCTGATCCAGATAATACCGACAACAGCCGAGGCTTGCGCAATATTTGACAGGGCAATCAGCGGCCAGATGGGTGTGCCCCCAATATCCTGCATTAACTGTAAATCAACCGCATTAGTTGTATGGTGAATCCCGGTAATAACCAGAGGTGCGTAAAAGAAACCAAAAACCATTGAACCCAGTACAGCAAAATCACCTGTCATGGCAACCTTAGCGGCATAACCAACAGCATTACCAATTTCACGTCCGACTGGACCTATGATCGAATGCGCCAAAATAACCGCGAGCAACAAGGAAACAAAGGGCACAATAACAAGATATAAATAGGCGGGAATAATACGTTTCAAATTTGTTTCAATCATAGCTAATGCAAGACCGGCTAAAATAGCGGGGATAACTTGCGCCTGATAGCCGACTTTTTCCATCACAAAGAAACCAAAGTCCCAAACTTCCGGCGTGCCCGAACCAATGCCGTATGCATTCATTAATTGCGGCGAAACCAGCGTTATACCCAGCACAATACCTAGAATTGGCGTGCCCCCCAGCTTTTTCACCGTTGCCCAACAGACACCAACAGGCAGGAAGTGAAAGATAGCCTCGCCAAGTAACCAAAGGAAGGAGTGAACCGCTGCCCAAAACTGGCTAATTTCAACCAGAGTTTTACCATCAAACATCCGGATATCACCGATCACATTGCGAAATCCGAGAATTAAACCGCCGGTAATAATAGCAGGTAGAAGCGGCACAAAAATTTCAGCCATATGCGAGATACCACGCTCAAGCAGATTCATATTCTGCCGTGCAGCCGCTTTAGTCGCTTCTTTATCGGCGCCGCCGCCACCCGTTATCTTGGTTAATACTTTATATACTTCATCAACTTCAGTGCCAATCACTATCTGAAACTGCCCCGCAGTGGTAAACGCCCCTTTTACCATGGGTATCTTTTCTATTTCTTTAATGTTTGCTAATTCAGGATCACCTAAGGCAAAACGTAAACGTGTTAAGCAATGGCTGACGCTCGCTATATTGCCCGCGCCCCCGATAAGTTCAACTAAACGTTCAACTTGTTTCTGATCAATTTTACTCATTTTATTATCCTTTCTGTTGCCAAATATTTATGGGATCGCTCCCACTGGTGGGCATAATAACGCAAACAAAAAAAACTTAAATGGAAACTGTTCCATTACGAGAAGGTGATCACGAAAATGGGAAAGGTCCCACTTTTTGATTCAGGGCCATATTCACCTTCGAAATGGCCAGCTCAATAATAATAAACAAAATTAAGCGGGTGGATTGGCCGGGGAGGCCTGTTGGGTAAGGTGCGTCACTTGGCGCCCTCCTTCTAACTGTTTGATAAGTAACTCAGCAGAGGTTTTACCTACCGCATAATAACCGGGATCTATGCTGAAGGTATTAGGAAAGATAAAGGCTAATAAATCTGTTGCCCCCACACCAGACACCAGTATGTCGCTGCGGCCGAGCTCCTGGAGACGTTTAGCAACCCCCATCGCCAGGGTATCACTGGCACAAACAATTCCCTGGGTTTCAGGCATCAGTACCAAATCAGTGAGTTCATAAGCACTGTAATAACTCAGTAACCCGGTTTGATAGAGAGGTTTTATATTGGCAGATTGACAATAAGCCAAATAAGCATTCAGACGCATTAAGCCTGTTGTTTTATCCTTAACATCGACACCGACAAAACTAATATGCTGTTTTCCCTGTGCCAGCATGTAGGTCATTGCCTGTTTAATAATGCCATAATTATCATAACCAACAGATGATACATGCTCACTATCAACGGCAATAACCACGGCTTTATGCGCTAATTTTTCAACGGCTGATAAATCACAGCCGGTAAAACCAAATAAAATAACACCGTCAACATCTTTTTTTTGCAAAACAGCTAAATGCTCATCTGTTTTTGCTGCACTGAATTGCCCTTCCATAATCAGCGCATCGTAACCTGCGGCATAGATCACTTCCAGAATAGCGCTGACCACTTTATTTTCCGATACAGAATCCAAACGAGATAAAATAATGCCGATAACTTTGCTGCGCCCGCCTCCCAGAACTTGGGCCGATTTTGATGGCACAAAACCGAATTCCTGAATAATGCGTTCAACTTTTTCTCGCGTGGAAGGCTTCACCTTAGGATGGTTAGTTAATACCCGGGAAACTGTCGATTTACCAACCCCGGCTAACTTTGCGATATCAAAAATGGTCAATTTTTTTGTCATAGGTTTGGGGCCTGTTTATCTTTCATGGTTAATTTTTGTTCGAGATAAAAGCGTTTTAATCGCGATCTGAGGTGTGCAACCTAGTCATTCTCACAACAAAGAGTAAAACGCTTTTAGCCGAACCCTTCGGGCAGCCTTTGTACTGCGTTATCGCTTATTTATGTAGAGTAACTACACGGCATAAGCTCTGCCTTGTATAAAGAATCTATAAACTGCTGCAAAAACAATCT
>DATBNI010000261.1:0-3811 GCA_036554425.1 Psychromonas sp. | reverse complement strand
AAATACTGGTCGGGTTAGACACTTTGAATTTCAGCACTGGCCGGTATTGGAGAAGACTTATGTTTATGGCTAATGATTATCCCAGCAAAGACAATTGAGATACTCAGCCATTGGGCACTGCTTAATCTCTCACCTAATAGTATTGCAGACAATATCAGTGAAAATATCGGTATTAAATTAGAAAAAGAAGCCGCGGTTAATACTGACACTTTTGCCAACGCATAATTGTATAAACCATAGGCGCCAAAAGTGACCACAGTCCCCAGGTAAAGGATATTAAGGAGTGCGTTACTGTTATGCGTAACGGGCAGTTCATTAAACAGCATAAAGGGGGCAAAAAACAACGTCCCGCTTACGCCCTGCAGGGCGATCAGCGCAAAAGGTGAATAACGTCCGGAAAGGTACTTAATACTGACTGAATAGTAGGCCGCACAGATCATGGCTAAAAATTCGATAAAATTTCCCAGTAACGGATTACTGGCATGTTCTGAGCTGGGTGATAAAACAGTCAACAAAATACTCCCCGAAATACACAAAGTAAAACCCGTCAGAATAGCTTTAGATAATTGTTCTTTTAAAATATAAAACGCAAGTATCGCAATTAAAATGGGTAAACAGGAGACTAATACACCCGCTTGCGATGCAGATGTGTTTTGCAGTGCGAGCCCCTCAAATAAATAATACAAACAGGGCTCAGCCAGTGACATGGTGATCAAGAATTTCCAGTCTCTCTTTTGATAACTGAAACCTTTTATCCAGCGCCACAAAAAAAGACAAGGAATTAAAGTGATCAACATTCTTAAAAAAATCACAAAAGTAGGATCATAAAATTCAATGGCATATTTTAATGCCACAAATGAACTACCCCACAAAAACGTAGCAATAATTAAACATAGACTGGCGGGCATATAGGACTTCTTAACAGCGGAGTGAGTGGTTGAATAAAAAAGAAACAAAAAATATCTATCAATAAATATTCAAGTTCCCCAAATGGACATGATCCCGGAAAATAGCGCCCCAGAGCCAGAAATAGTACATAAAACAAGTGACATTCTGCGCACAATTTGTTGTGACAAACGATCAATAAAATGCTGTGCGGCGCGATAGCCTAAATAACCGGCAGGAATTAAGGGAAGTGATATATATAAGTGATGCAGGGTCATAAAACCAATTGGGATTTGTACTAATAATGACATGATACCGCCCGCCACAAAAAAAACGGCCATATTAGCCCGTATTAAATTGGCTTGTTGGTGTTGTAATAATAACGCCATAGGTGGGCCGCCTATACCTGAGCTGGCGCCAAAAAAACCCGATAAAAAACCTGCGAACAATAACCGTCGGGGGGTCGGCTCTAATTTAACCGGCAGTAAACTTATCACAACAGCCATTAATACTATCATTCCTAATAATAATGAAAGCTGAGCGATGTTAATATAAAAGAGTAACACCGCACCTGCAATAGTACCTGGAATACGCCCAATAATGGCATGTTTAAGCCCTGCGAATGAAATGTTAGTACGGTATTTCAGGCTGTTAATAATACCTAGAAAAAGCCCCACTATAATAATAGGGCCGGGAATAAATTCAGGAGACAGATGAATTAAGATAGGTGCCGCGACCACCGCCAAGCCGAAGCCTGTCGCACTTTGAATGAAAGAGCCGCAAAAAATCAATAACATCGCAATTAACAAATTAATATCCATTTTCACCCGCTAAGATTGCAGCAACCGCTTTTTGCAGCGCTTCGTTAATCTGACTTTCTTCCGGTTTATCTGTAATTGTCTGCGTCAGATAACTCTCAGAGTAAAGTTCAGCATTTTTCCTAATTCCGACAACACTCGATTTAGCAAATTAAACGCCATTTTCACCCGCTAAGATTTATCAAACGCACTTGTTTTTTTAGAGTATAGCCGCAGCTGTTATTTTTATGTTTCCTCTAAGCTTTGTATCTCGACCGCTTTTTGCAGCGCTTCGTTAATCTGACTTTCTACCGGCTTATCGGTAATTGTCTGGGTGAGATAACTCTCAGAGTAGGGTTCAGCATCTTGTATAATTTCAACAACACTCGATGCAACATCCGGCACTATCTCGATAAAGGTATTAGCAACCTTGACGGCCTGTTCCGGTATATTATTAGCAATTTCTGTCATGTATGAATTAATCGCAGTTTGGATATTTTTAATAGACTCCATGTCTTTAAACGGATGTTCCTCACTCAATAATAAATTATGCAGGTAAGCTTCCGCCACTTCGAAGGAGGCATCGGGTAACGCTTCAGAGATAGTAATGGCTATTTCAGCGGACTGTTCAGGTGAAACATCCTGCATTCGGTTGTAGAGCTCCGTTGCCGTTTGCTGTGGATCGATAGCAATCCTATCAACAGGCCTCATCTCATCTAACGAGCTGGATAATATATTAATATATTCTTCGGTCATTTCCAGTATCGCCAGAGGATATTTATCGTTCATATTTCGCGCAGCATATTGCATAATATTAATGCCGTTATCCGGCATGGTAACGGCAATGGCAACAATGATTTTACACATATCATCTGTATCCTGGGTAATAATCCAATCGACCAGTTGTTGTGCTTTTTCCGGCGCAGCGCTGGTTAATAGTTGAGCAGTTCTGATGCTTCTATGGGGGGCAATCTGGACGATCGCAGAATATAACTTACCAATATTAACGGTTTTTATTTGACTTAATCCGGCAGCCAGGCGGCTGGCATTCTTAATATCCCGTCGTGCTAATCCTTTCACCATATTGAGCGCAATAGCCGGGTTTTCATATGCCAGCTTAAGCGCCATTTTTACGCTTGAATTTGTTGTCAAGACGGGTTGTGCGTATAGGGTACGAGGATCCAATACCGAAACCGCCCCGCTTGGTGTCTGCATAACAAAGCTTTCCTGATCGTCAATTGCCAAAGCTTCAGATTGATTCATGCGAATACTTATAAAAATCAACAACATGAGCGCCGAGACAACCATAAATCCAAATAATGCATTATTACCTAATGCAGACATTGCGATGGCAGCACTGTACGGACCTAAAATACTGCCCAGTGCATAGATTGCTAATAATGATCCCATTGCTGCGAGTATCTGTTCCTTGATTACTTTATCAAAGGCTTCTGAAATACTCATGGGATAAAGACAAGCAGCCAGTCCCGTTGTTATTGCGAGCGCAATTAGAGTCAGTTTAAACAATGCTAAATAAATTAAAAATGGAATCAAAACACTAAATAAAATGAATGTCAGCACCATACCAAACATCACTTTTCTTCGGTCAAAATGATCTGATAAATAAGCGATTGGAAATTGTAAAATTATCGCTCCCGCAATAGCGGCCCCCATAAAAACAGACAAATCAAAACCCTGGATGCCGTTATTACTGGCAAATATGGGCAACATATTTAACAGGCCGGAGTATAAAACACCGCAAAAAAAGCAACATACAACACCTAAGGGGGAGAGTTTGAGAATAGTGAAAAATGACATGCCCTGACTATCTTCAATAAAAGGCCCTTTGTGTCTGCCGATAACAATAGGGGTAACTGAAAAGCTGAATAAAATACCGGCCAGAATAAATAAAGTGGTACTTTCAACGGGGGCTAAGTTTAATAAAAATTGACCGGAAAATAATGCACTCATTATTATAATTTGATTAACGGCAAATATTCTTCCGCGGTTTTTTTCCGTGGCGCTATGGCCCAACCAACTGTCGAGAGTCGCATTGGTACAGGCAATACAAAAACCGGTGATGATGCGCATTGCACCAAGCATTAAGGGTTCACTGTAGAGTCCTGATA
>DATBNI010000242.1:0-5855 GCA_036554425.1 Psychromonas sp. | reverse complement strand
GTTGAAGATCAATATATCAGAGCGACACCGCCTAACAGCACCAACAGCGCCGCCTTTATGGTGATCAAAAATGCACATAATAAAGACATTAAACTGCTTGCAGCCGGCAGTGAGATAGCTGATCGTGTCGAGTTACATCAGCATGTGATGGAAGAGGGTTTAATGAAAATGCGTCAGGTTGAAGAGATCATCATTAAGGCCGGCGGCTCTGTTACATTACAACCAGGGGGTTATCATGTGATGTTTCTGAATTTAAAACAGCCCCTGAAAGAGGGTCAATCAGTCACTCTGTCTTTATCTTTTGATAACGGCCAGCAACTCACTTTTGATGCACCAGTTAAAAAAATCAAAAGACAGAAATAATCAGCTTAATACCAATAATAATAAGGAAATATAATGAAAAAACAGATCACTACAGCTATCATCGCCAGCGCTATCTGCATGCCAAGCATGGCCATGCTCGATCTTGATGTCTACACGGGTCTTGATTACCGCACCACGGAAACCAAGCAGTCTAATTCGGGCATAGATCAAGACCTGAAAGACACCAACAACTTATCCGCTTACCTTGCGATCGAACATTTCATCCCGGTGCTGCCAAATGCAAAACTTAAATATTCCGATCTGACGACTGAAACCAGTGCAGACTCAAAAACCATAAAGGGTTCGGCAGCCAATGCGATTTTATATTATCAACTCTTTAATAATGATTTGTTCGAGTTTGATTTAGGTCTTGCCTATACCCTTCTGGAAAGCGATTTTGACAATATGAGTGAAGATCTAGGTCAAGCTTACGGCGCTGCAAAACTGCATGTTCCCGGTACTGGGATACATGTCTTTGCAGAATTAATCAGCGGCTCGCTATCAAGTGATAAAGCAACGGACGCCGAGCTGGGACTCGCTTATACTTTCAATCCTGATTCAATGTTAAATATCGCGGTACGCGCCGGTTACCGTTATCAAGATGCACAGTTCAATGAGTTAGAACGGGAAAATAAAGGCCTCTTCGCCGGGCTAGCATTACACTTCTAAATAATTGAAAAAATGGGATTACAATGCTGCCTGTCGTCCCCTTTTATTCAATAACCGACTGATAAAAAAGCACAATGAAACAGATATTCCGAACTCTCTGCAGCACAATTCCCCGCTTAAATTCTATTTGGTTATAAAAAATTATATTTTAATCTTTTGCTCTTGCGGGATCAGTCTTTAGTATGTATCTATCTTAATAGAATTATGGAAACTTCAAAATGGCTTTTAACAACATCTCGGCCTTAACTTCTCCTTTATCTGAATTGCAGCTCTCAAAACTGCAACAGGCTATGGCTGATTTAACCCCGGTTCAGACCGCTTGGGTAAGCGGTTATCTCGCGGGTATAAGCCAGGCACCGGCACCTGTGGAAACGGCCGTTAGCTCAGGCCAGCACCTTACTATCTTATACGGCTCACAAACAGGTAATAGTAAAGGTGTCGCGCAGCAGTTGGCGGATCAGGCAGGTATTAAAGGTATCACTCATACCTTAGTTTCTATGGCTGATTATAAAGTTAAAAGCATTAAAGATGAAAGCCATCTTATAATAGTGGTCAGCACCAACGGCGAAGGTGAAGCCCCGGATGATGCCATTGATCTGCATGAATTTTTAGCCACTAAAAAAGCGCCCAAATTAGATAACTTAAAATTTGCAGTGTTAGCCCTCGGAGATTCCAGTTACGAATTTTTCTGTCAAACGGGAAAAGATTTTGATCAGCGTTTAACAGCCCTTGGTGCAACTTCTATCTTAGATCGCTTGGATGCCGATGTAGATTACGAGCAGCAGACACCGGAATGGTTTGAGCAGGTACTGGATAAAGTTGAACAGACCCTTGAAAAAGGCGGTTTTGTAGCAACCTTGAAAGCCTCCACCGACGCCCCACTGAGCACCAATAAATATGACAAGCAGAGCCCCTTTTCTGCGAGTTTGTTAAGCAGCCAAAAAATCACCGGAGCGCGCTCTGCAAAAGATGTCCGCCATATTGAAATTGATTTAGAAGGCTCAGATCTGCACTACAAAGTGGGAGATGCATTAGGGGTTTGGTTTGAAAATGACCCGCTATTGGTTGATGCCTTAATCAAAAAACTTAAACTTGATCCCGAGCAGCAGGTCAGCGTCGATGATAAAAATATCTCTTTAAAACAGGCTTTAGTTGAACATTTTGAGTTAACCGGCACACATCCGGCTTTTGTTGAAGCTTATGCAGCATTAACCAATAACAAAAAATTATTAGCCCTTACCGAAGATAAGAATGCGTTACGCGAGTTTGCTAATAGCCATCAAATTATTGATGTGGTCAGTGCAACGGGTAATGAGGCAGTCAGCGCACAAAATTTTGTGGCTTTACTGCGCCGCCTGAGCCCGCGCCTGTATTCAATAGCATCAAGCCAGAGTGAAGTGGAGCAAGAAGTTCACCTCACTGTCGGCACTGTCTCCTTTGAAAATGAAGCGGGTGAAGTTCGTCACGGTGGCGCTTCGGGCTTCCTGGCGCAACGTTTACAGGAAGGCTCGCAAGTGAAAGTGTTTATCGAAGATAACCACAATTTCCGTTTACCCGCCAACCCGGAAACCCCGGTTATCATGGTTGGACCTGGCACCGGCATTGCACCTTTCCGCGCATTTTTGCAGGAGCGTGATGCAACGGATGCAACGGGTAAAAACTGGTTATTTTTCGGTGAGCAAACTTTCACTGAAGATTTTTTATATCAAACAGAATGGCAGGGTTTCTTAAAATCAGGTTTATTAACTAATCTGGATTTAGCTTTCTCCCGCGATCAAGCTGAGAAAGTGTACGTTCAGGATCGTCTTAAAGAAAATGCCCATGAAATTTATCAATGGCTGCAGGAAGGCGCGCATTTTTATGTCTGCGGTGATGCCAATCATATGGCCAAAGATGTCCAACAAACATTGATCGAAATTATCGGCGCTCAGGGTGATAAAAGCCTTGAAGATGCTGAGCAATATTTAACTGAATTACGTCAAGCAAAACGCTACCAAAGGGATGTCTACTAATGAGCCAGAAATTACACGATAACGAACGTATTAAAATTGAAAGTAACTTTCTGCGCGGAAAATTAGTGGAAGGACTGAGGGATAATACCACAGGCTCTTTTCCACCCGATGAAGTGCAGTTGGTTAAATTTCATGGTTTATATCAGCAGGATCATCGCGACTATCGCGCCGAGCGTAAAAAACAGAAATTAGAGCCTTTATATTCTTTTCTGCTGCGCGCCCGTTTACCCGGTGGTGTTGTTACGCCGCAGCAGTTATTAGAAATTGACCGTATTGCCAGCGAATTAACCGATGCCGGCAGCATCCGCCTGACCACGCGTCAAACGTTCCAGTATCACGGTATCTATAAACGTAATCTGAAGTCAGTTTTCCAGGAACTTAAGTTTAAAGCGAACATTGATTCTATTTTTACGGCCGGTGATGTTAACCGTAATGTTATTTGTACCTCTAACCCGATGCAGTCTGAGCTGCATGCCCAGGTCTATGATTGGTCGACGAAAATAAGTGAAATGTTATTACCCCACAGTAATGCATTCGCTGAAATTTGGTTAGATGGTGAAAAAATTCACGAAACCGAACAAGAGCCGATTTATGGACCCACCATGCTGCCGCGTAAATTTAAAACAGCAGTTGTCTTACCTCCCTATAATGATGTCGATGTGCATGCCAACGATCTTAACTTTGTGGCGATCGTTGAAAACGAAAAAATAGTTGGTTTTAACGTATTAGTGGGTGGCGGCCTGGGTATAACCCATGGTGACAAAACCACTTTCCCGCGTAAAGCCGATGATTTTGGCTTTATTGCCGTAGAAGATATTTTAGAAATTGCCAAGGCCGTGGTCACAACACAGCGCGATTTAGGCGGACGTGTCAGCCGTTCTCACGCCCGCACAAAATACACCTTAGAAACCCATGGCGTTGAAAAATTTAAAGGTGAAGTGGAATTACGCTCCGGCATTAAATTTTCGGCGTCACGCCCTTATGAATTTACCGAGCGCGGCGATCGCATAGGTTGGGTAAAAGGGACAGATAATAAATGGCATTTAACGGTATTTATTGAAAATGGCCGTATTCTGGATTACCCGGGTAAACCGCTTAAATCCGGTTTAGTTGAAATTGCCAAGGTTCACCAGGGTGATTTCCGCATGACCGCGAATCAAAACCTGATTATTGCCAGCGTACCTGAATCTGAAAAAGACAAGATTGAAGCATTGGCACGCAAATGCGGCCTGATCAATGATAGCCACTCTGAGCAGCGTTTTAATTCCATGGCCTGTGTGGCATTACCGACCTGTCCACTGGCGATGGCAGAAGCTGAGCGCTACCTGCCGGGCTTAGTCACTGAGGTCGAAGCACTGCTGACTAAGCATGGTATCGGCGAGGATCATATTATCTTACGGGTAACGGGTTGCCCCAATGGTTGCGGTCGTTCACTGCTTGCTGAAGTCGGCCTGATAGGTAAAGCGCCGGGCCGTTATAACCTTTATCTTGGCGGTAATACCAACGGTACCCGCTTACCTAAAATGTACAAAGAAAATATTGATGAAGCCACTATTATAACAACACTGGATGAGTTAATAGGCCGTTGGGCAATTGAACGTGAAAGCGCTGAATGCTTCGGTGATTTTGCTATCCGCGCGGGGATAGTGGCAGAAGTTATTATCGCCTCTAAGGATTTTCATGACTAGAGCATTAGATTTAGCAACTCTGTTAACCTTGGATAAAGCGCAGCAGACTGAAGCATTAAAAGAAGTGAATGTCCTGCTTGAAAGTAAAACGGCGCGTGAACGTGTTGAATGGGCGATTGAACACCTTGAAAGTGAATTTGTTTTATCCTCAAGTTTTGGCATTCAAGCCGCAGTCTGCCTGCATTTAATTACTCAGGTAAAAGCGGATACGCCTGTTATTTTAACGGATACGGGCTATTTATTTCCGGAGACCTATCAGTTTATTGATGCTTTAACCGAAAAATTAAACCTTAATCTGAAGATTTATCGTGCTCAATACAGCAGTGCCTGGCAGGAAGCACGCTATGGTAAATTATGGGATCAAGGTTTGGAGGGGTTAACAAAATACAACTTAATCAACAAAGTTGAGCCTATGAAACGTGCGCTTAAGGAGCTTAATGCCAAAACATGGTTTTCCGGTTTACGACGCTCACAAGCCTCCAGCCGTGGCCAATTGCCGGTTTTAAGCATTCAAAATGGTTGTTTTAAGTTTTTACCTATTATCGACTGGACTAATAAGCAGGTTTATTATTACCTTCAGGAGAATAATCTTGAGTATCATCCTCTCTGGGAGCAAGGTTATGTTTCGGTAGGTGATGTGCAAACCTCTCAGCCTCTGGAAGCCGGCATGAGCGAAGAGGATACACGATTCTTTGGTTTGAAACGCGAATGCGGCCTGCATGAAGATGATATAGAAGAACAAGGCAGTGGTATTTAACTCTTATACCGCCAGCAGCACAGCATCTTAAAACGCCTTAACTGGCGTTTTTTTATCGCTACAATAAACCTGAAAAAAGCTGAACCCTGACAGCTTCGAGCCTTTTAGCCTTCCCCCTCCGGCCTTTCAATCTTTTAGTCTTCCAGCTTTTTTCTTTGCGCATAAAAAAAGAGAGCCTAAGCTCTCTTTTTTGCATTGTTCAATCTAAGAGTAGTTATTACTCGCTGATTTACGATCCAACACCAGCACCTACCCTGTTTACAGGTATAGCGCCACCTGCACGGATAGCGAAATATGCCTTCCGGCTTTCCCGCCTTTCAGCTTTTTCTTCGCGCATAAAAAAAGAGAGCCTAAGCTCTCTTTTTT
>DATBNI010000186.1:0-4381 GCA_036554425.1 Psychromonas sp. | reverse complement strand
TCATATTTTAATTGTGGATTAATGGGGTGTTTTTTGATTTGAATCATTGCAAAATAATATTTTTTACTGTTCTGTGGTCAAAATATTGTGCTCGATTAATTTTCGTTTTATTTTGTTTTGTTAAATAACACTTTATTCATTCATAATAATTTTTGTCAGTATGAAATAAAGAGGGAAAAATGAGCTGGAAGGAATTTATTACAGAGCAAGAATCTATGGATTATTACCATCTTCTTCAGGGATTTTTGAAATCTCAAAAAAATGCAGGTAAAAATATTTATCCGCCTGAGAAGCTTGTTTTTAATGCATTTAATTTAACCCCGCTCGAAAATATTAAAGTGGTTATTTTAGGACAGGATCCTTATCACCGGGAAGGGCAGGCTCACGGTCTTAGTTTTTCGGTACCAGAAGGCATCAAAATTCCACCTTCACTGCGTAATATTTATAAAGAATTATCCACTTCTATCGAAGGTTATAAAATACCTGAATCAGGAAATTTGGAACATTGGGCAAAACAAGGTGTCTTATTATTAAATGCGGTGTTAACTGTTGAACAGGCTGTTCCTGGCTGTCATGCAAAAAAAGGATGGGAAACCTTCACTGACAATGCGATTAGTGAAATAAATAGTGCTCGTAGTGGGGTGATATTTTTACTATGGGGAAGTTACGCCCATAAAAAGGGAAGTTTAATAGATAAGACTAAGCACAGAGTGTTAACTTCAACACACCCATCACCTTTGTCTGCATATCGAGGGTTCTTTGGTTGTAACCATTTTAGTCAAGTAAATGAAATATTGGCTGAACGACAGGAACAATTAATTGTCTGGTAATGTGACATAGTTCATCGGTTTATTTTTGTTGAGCCGATACAATGAAAATTCTAAATCATTAATTTGTGAGTATCTGTTATGCTGTCTACTATCCATAAAGATCATGTAAATATTAACAACCTGTTGAAATTGTTAAGAGAAAAAACTAAACTTTTAGAAAATGATCAACGGGTAGATTATCGCTTAATGAAAGCGATAATTACATATTTAAGAAATTATTCCGATAAATATCATCACCCGATGGAAGATATGATTTATGAATATTATTTGAAATATCGCATTGTTTCCGATGAAGTTGCCAATCGTTTATCGCAAGAGCATAAATTAGTAAAAGAAATCACTATCGAGCTGGATGAATTGTTAGATATGATTTTACTTGATGCCGTTGTCCCTAAAGAGCAGTGTATAGAAAAGTTAAAACACTTTATAAAATTACAGACAGCCCATATGGCCTATGAAGAACAGGAAATATTGCCTAAGATTGAAGCCAGTTTAACGGAAAATGACTGGAAGTTACTTGAGCAGCAGTGGCAGCATGAAGGGCACACAGATCCCTTGTTTGGTGATAAAGTTGCAGATGAGTATAAAAAATTATCTGAGCGTATTAAACAAAGTTAACCTTTAAAATACGGCGGTAAAAACCTTTTTTACTCACTAGCTAGCTATCTTTTAAGAAGTATCTCGCTGGCTGTTTACCAATCTAAAAGTTTTCTGAGCAAGGCATGAGAGAGCTGCATAGTTATTCTATGTAAACTTTGCTCAACGCAGCGCAGGATGCTTTAGATGAACCCGAAGGGCAAGTATTTATGCTGCTTAAAATACATGCTAGCCAGATATAAAACTCTATTTTAGTCTTTGTTATTGATAAAAACTTTCCATCCAGCTCTCGAGAATGAGGGCGGCAGATACGCTGTCAATTTTGCCTTTTTCAAGGGCTTTATAACCGCCATGCGTAAAGATAAATTCTTTTGCACTGGCCGTGGTTAAACGCTCATCCTGTAAAACAACTTTAACACCAAAGCGACCATTTAAACGGTTGGCAAATTTTTTGGCGCGTTGTGTAATGGGCTGTTCGCTGCCATCCATATTCAGGGGTAAGCCAACAACAATTAAGTCAGGCATCCAGTCGGTGATCACTTTTTCCACAATATTCCAGTTTGGAATACCGTCATTTGCTTTAATGGCTGCTAAGGGCTGGGCGGTTGCGGTGATCATTTGCCCGGTTGCTACGCCGATACTTTTGGTACCAAAATCAAAACTTAATAGGCTTGCTGGTGATTTTAATGCTTCAGTCATGTGTGTCCTGGCTTAAATGATATGTTCAGTTTATGGTTTTATTACCCCGTTTTATAAAAAACAGCTGTAAGGGCTTGATTGCTTACCATGACTCGATTATGCGTGGCCTATCTCAGTTGATAATTGTTCGGGATTTATCCCCAGCCGTTGCAAAGACTCAATCCAGCGTTGCTCAACGGGGGTGCTGAATATAATGTCATTTTGACTCTCCATGGTAATCCAATGGTTGTCATGCATCTCTTTTTCTAATTGTCCTGACTCCCAGCTTGCATAACCCAGGGTTACCATATATTTTTCCGGCTCATCTTTAGTGCCCAGTGTTGATAAAATTGCATTCGAATGGGATATCATCAGTTGCTCATTAAGTTGGGTACTTTGTGAGTTATCGGCAACAGGAGAGTGTAATACAAATCCTCTTTCAAGCTCCAGTGGTCCGCCTAAAAAAACAGTATTGAGCAACGGAGGTTCGGGATGATGGTTAATGCTGTCTACATTGTTTAATAATTCTTGCAGGGTTAATTTTACGGGAAAGTTAATAATAAAACCCATTGCCCCTTTTTCATCATGTTCACAAATGTAAACAACAGAATGTTTGAAATAAGGATCATTCAAAGAAGGCATGGCAATTAAAAAATGGTCCTTCAGTGTGTTGAGCACTTCCGTCGGATTATCTGTTTTTACGGTTTCCATATGACGGCTCCTGATTGTTGCCATACCTTGAGTATGGCAACAATTAAAAATATTACTGTTTTTTTGTGATGCGTTTTTCGATTGCATCCATCAACTTAGCGCTGATGTTAGTACCAAATGCATTATCAATTTCCTGTATACAGGTCGGGCTGGTTACATTTATTTCAGTTATTTTGTTACCGATAACGTCCAGTCCAACAAAAATCAGGCCTTTCTCTTTTAGTGTAGGGCCAATAGTATTGGCGATATGCCAGTCGCTTTCAGAAAGCGGCTGGGGTACACCGCTACCGCCGGCTGCTAAGTTACCACGCGTTTCACCCAAGGCTGGAATACGTGCAAGTGCATAGGGCATAGGCTCACCATCAACGATTAAGATACGTTTATCACCTTCCGTTATTTCCGGCATAAATACTTGTGCCATGCAGTAGCGTTTTTGATGCTCGGTTAATGTTTCGATGATCACGCCAACATTAACATCGTTTTCCTTAATCCGAAATATTGAAGCGCCGCCCATACCATCCAGTGGTTTTAGAATGACGTCTTTATGTTTTTTATGAAATTCCCGAATTTTTAGACTATTGCGTGTCACTAAGGTTGCTGGAGTAAACTCATTAAACCATGCAGTAAATAGTTTTTCATTGGCATCACGCAAACTTTGCGGCTTATTAACAATTAAGCAGCCTTCTTGTTCCGCGCGCTCTAACAGGTAAGTTGCATAAATATATTCGGTATCAAAGGGAGGATCTTTACGCATTAAGACCGCATCGAGATCAGAAAGCGGATGATCTACTGTATCTTCCAGCTGATACCAATTATTGGCATCGCGCTGCACCGTGAGTTTTTTACTGCTGGCAAAACAGCGGCCATCTTCTAAATAGAGATCCTGCATCTCTAAATAATACAGTTCCCAACCACGGGATTGTGCTTCCAATAACATCGCAAAACTAGAGTCTTTATGAATTTTAATATCTTTGATTGGATCCATTACGATCCCAATTTTAATGGTCATTTTATTTCCTATTTATCCGTCTTACTGAGCATCTTATGCAAGGTCGCCAAAACGACACTGCAATGCGGTAATTGCACTGAGTGCAGCGGTTTCTGTGCGTAAAACACGCGGGCCTAATAATGTTTCTGTGAAGTTTAATGTTTCAGTCAAGGTTATTTCTTGATCGGTTAAACCACCTTCCGGGCCGATCAGTAAACGAATACGTTTTATTTCTGGTGGTAAGGTATTAATCGAATATTTAGCACGTGGGTGCAGAATTAGCCTGGTGGCCTGCTCTGCACTGGCGCACCAAGTGGTTAACGCCTCTGTTTCGTGGATAACCGGAATGATATTACGACCTGATTGTTCGCAGGCTGCCACGGCTATTTTTTGCCACTGCTGCTGTTTTTTAGCCATGCGCTGATCATCAAGCTTAACGCCACAACGTTCGCTTAATAATGGTGTTATTTCATTAACGCCTAATTCTACGGCTTTTTGAATGACAAACTCCATGCGATCGCCACGTGAAATAACTTGCCCCAAGTGCAGATCTAATGGACTTTCATTATTGGTTTGA
>DATBNI010000182.1:0-3785 GCA_036554425.1 Psychromonas sp. | reverse complement strand
AAATAGTCAGTGATTATTTTCGATTGGGACGGCACCTTAATGGACTCTATCGATAAAATCATCAATTGTGTCACACAAGCAGCAAAGCTTTCTAATATACCTGCGCCATCTCCCCAATCAATTCGTAATATTATAGGTCTGAGCCTAGAGAAAGCGATGGCAACACTTTACCCCCTGTTATCTTCTGCTCAACAAACTCAGCTGATCGATGCGTATCGTCATCAATATAGCTATTTGAATAAACAAGCAACGCCCTTTTACCCGGGTATCAAGGCTTGGTTAACCTTGTTAAAAGAACAGGGTTACCTGCTCGCGGTCGCCACGGGAAAGGGGCGGCAAGGACTTGACCGATTGCTTTTGCAATATGAGGTGGCAGAGCTATTTTCAATTACCTATTGCGCGGACGAAACGCTTTCTAAGCCTCATCCTCTGATGCTGAATAATATACTAGAAGAATTGTCGATAACTGCTGAACGAGCACTGATGGTCGGTGACTCTTCTTTTGATCTGGAAATGGCGAATAATGCCAATATTGATTGTATCGGGGTGACTTATGGCGTGCATTCCGAAAGTATATTATCTCAGTACAAGCCGATTGCAATGTTAAGCGATTTACCCAGCCAGCTTTGGAAATATATTTAAGATTCAATAGCTTTGGCGTTATTGCCAAAGCTATTGAGAAGGTTATTTATAAAAATTATTTACCTGCAATTTTTCTTATTTGTACAATGATCCCCATCAGTGGGTGGTCTAAATAATGAATCTCTCCGCTTCTTAAACGGCGTCTTTGATCAAATAAAGCTTCTTTGATCATAATTTGTGGGCTATTACTCAAAGTGTCAGCCTCGCGATTTAGATCTATTATTTCAACCCCATTTTCACTTTCTAGTATATTTGAATTTTGCACAGCCGCAGGCTGTCCTTGGATTTTCTTCTGCACGGTTTTCTGACTAACAATAAATTGACTGTCGATAAAAAGATAATGATTTAAGTAAATTTTAAAATTGCCATCAATCGCCCATTTATCTCCCGATTGAGATCCTGAACCGAGATTTTCACCGCCAAAAAGGTGGATAGGTTTTGCGCTATTCTTAGGCTTAACAGGCATCTGCCAAGCCATGTGTAAAATCGGCTTGAAGCCTGCGTGTGCGGCTAATTTTTTACGTTGTGCGCTGAGTTGTAAGTGCGAACTGTCTAACAGAATGAAATTATTAGTATTTTTATCAAATTGTTGCGCGCTAATAACCACGGGATTAGTGCTTCCAGTCGCCTTTAACATGGAAATGCTGTTGTCTGTGTTTAAAAGGAGCTGATCATCCGATAATTTTTCACTGAGTTTATCAAGGCTGATATTACGTTGAAAAAGGAGCACTTCAACTTCAAACCAGCGCTCCGCAGCACTTGCGGAAAATGCGGAACATAATAATATTATGGGTAAGAGCCGTTTGTAATTCAAAGTATTATCCTTTAGCTTGTTTTATTAAATGTGATTCAAAACTATGCAGTAATTGCGTAATCCAGTTGATCCGTTGTCTATTGTCCGTCAGGTCGCAAGTAAATTTAAGTTTAGTGGGGCCGTCTAGTTTAAATGTATTTGCCTGTGTTTGCAGCAATGACACCAGGAACATTGGATCCACTAGTGTATTTTCTGTAAATAAAATATTACCACCATTTGCATGCGCTTCTAAACGTTTAATGCCTAATGGCGTGCATTGCTGTTTTATTGTCGCCACTTGGATAAGATTTTTAGTCGCAGCGGGTAATAGACCGAAGCGATCTATTAACTCCACCTGAATTTCTCTTAATGCGAGTTTATTTTTACTGCCGGCAATACGCTTATACAGGGATAAACGCATATTAACGTCATGAATGTAATCCGTTGGAATCAATGCCGGGATACGCAGTTCAACTTCTGCCTGACTGGCCAGAAGGTGCTCTAATGTCGGCTCCTGGCCATTTTTTAATGCCTCGATCGCTTGATTTAACATTTCCATATAAAGATTGTAACCAATACTGGCAATTTGCCCCGATTGTTCATCGCCCAATAACTCACCTGCGCCGCGAATTTCCAAATCGTGCGTGGCCAGTGTAAAACCGGCACCTAAGGTATCTAGGGCTTCGATCGCCTGGAGCCTTTTTTGCGCATCTTTAGTCATCAGTTTGGGTTTGGGTGTTAAAAGATAGGCATAGGCCTGGTGATGTGAACGGCCAACCCGGCCGCGCAGTTGATGCAATTGCGCCAGACCAAGATGGTCGGCACGATTTATGATGATCGTATTGGCACTGGGAATATCAATACCTGTCTCAATAATAGTGCTGCAAACTAACACGTTTTGACGCTGATGGTAAAAGTCAGCCATGATTTTTTCAAGCTGGTGTTCATTCATTTGCCCGTGCGCAACAGCGACTTTTGCCAGTGGTATAAGCTGTTGTATCTCTTGGGCTGCTTTTTCGATCGTTGCAACATTATTATGCAAAAAATAAACTTGTCCGCCGCGCATAATTTCACGGGTGATTGCATCGCTGATTATTTGATCTGTTTTTTGCACTACGAAGGTTTTTACCGCTAAGCGTTTTGCCGGCGGGGTTGCAATAATCGAAAGATCTCTCATACCATTCATCGACATATTTAATGTTCTTGGAATGGGGGTTGCTGTCAGCGTCAAAATATCTATTTGTGCGCGCAACGCTTTGATTTTTTCCTTCTGGCGTACGCCAAATCGATGCTCTTCATCAATAATTAACAAGCCTAAATCAGCAAATTTAACATCGCTGCTGAGCAGTTTGTGTGTGCCGATCAGAATATCAATTTTCCCCTGGTTTGCTTCTTCAAGAATAAGTTTCTGCTGTTTTGCTGTTTTAAAGCGTGACAGAACTTCGATACGCACAGGCCAATTAGCAAATCTATCCTTAAAATTTTCATAATGCTGTTGTGCTAGCAGGGTTGTCGGCACTAAAAGCGCCACCTGGCGTAGATTGTCCGTGGCTAAAAAGGCCGCACGCATGGCCACTTCGGTTTTACCAAAACCCACATCACCACAAACCAGCCTGTCCATCGGTTGTGAAGAACACATATCAGATAACACCGCTTTAATGGAAAGTGCCTGATCATGGGTTTCTTCGAAAGGAAAGTCGTTGCTGAACAGCGCATAATTGGTTTTATCGAGCTTATATTGATAGCCGACCTTAGCTGCGCGTTGTGCGTAAACTTCAAGCAGTTCTGCGGCGACATCCCGGACTTTTTCCGCTGCACGTTTTTTGGCTTTTTGCCAAGTTTCAGTGCCTAATTTATTAATAGGGGCATTGTCTACATCGTGACCACTGTAGCGGCTGATCAGGTGCAGAGAGCTTACGGGGACGTAAAGTTTATCACCGCGCAGATATTCCAATTTAACAAATTCAGTTAAATGACCGGCAGTTTCTATGGTTTCCAGTCCTAAATATTTACCCACGCCATAATCAATATGAACAACCGGTTGGCCGATTTTAATCTCTGCCAAATTACGCACGATATGATCTGAGCTGTAGTTTTCATCGTTATTTTCTGCACGTCGCCGCCGTTGCGTTACTTTATGACCTAATAATTCATTTTCGGTAACAAAGGCAAATCCACTGTCCGTTAAGATAAAACTGTTTTCAACTTGGCTGATGGTGATCCCAAGTTGTTTCTTACTTTTAATAAAGGCGCTCAGCGTAGAAAATTCGCTAAGGGGTAATTTTAAGGGGGCTAATAACTCCAATAAAGACTCTTTACGGCCCGCAGATTCAACGCTGAATAACACTTT